>JAJXSV010000435.1 GCA_021784375.1 Actinomycetes bacterium
CGCACGAAGCGTAACCGGCGGGGGCCCCGAGCTTGGTCTCCGCGGCGGTAGGCGGGCCGCGCTGGTTGGCGGGCCTGCGCCAGTCATCGTCATTGCGTCGTGCCTCTCGTCGGCTCGCGTCTCATAGATGACGCAGGACTGAATCGGTGTTGACTTCGTCACGTTGCCTGAACGAGCACGCGGCCTGCGCCTCGCCGAGCCATTGACCAGCCATGGACCTCGTCAGCGATCCTTCGTAAAATCCCGAGATTCACTGCACATGACAACGGGGGAACGGGGCACTCATGGTGCGCAGGTTTGCGGATCGGCTGAGGACGGAACGACAGAGAGCGGGGCTCACGCAACGCGAGTTGGCGGCGGGCATATGCAGCACAAGCCTGCTGTCCCGTTTGGAGGCAGGCACTCGCCAGCCCTCTGCCGAGACCGTGCGTGACCTTGCCTGCCGACTCGGTCTCAAGCCGTCCGACCTCACTGGGGACATCAACCACGATTCCCTCCGTCCACGCCTCGGCGATCGCTTCGATCACATTGAGCGCCTGCTCCTCGCCCACGACTTCGTGGGCGCCGTGGAGGTCGCCTCCGGGATCCTTCGCGGTCCCGCCGACTCGCACCGTCGCGCACGTGCCCTGCACCTGCGGGCGCGCGCGTACGTCGGCATGGGGCTGATGGCCATCGCCAGCACCGATCTGCAGTTGGCTGCGCGCCTTGCACACCACCATCAGCACACCACGCTCGCGGTGCAGATCTGGCTCGAACTGGCTCGCATCCGACGCGACCAGACCGCCAACTGACGGGCGATTCGTCCAGCATCCACAACGGGTTCCCGCGGCGCGTGGGCCGGACACGCGATCCGGCTGCGTCCCGCGGACGCGTCCCGCATGACGCAGATGCGTCTCCATCGTCGCATCGGCTGACCGCATCAGCAGTACGTGGGAGGCCATGTCCGTGGTCCGATTGCGCGGCTTTTCCTTCACGTTACGGAACTCGCAGATGCTTCACAGGAGCCGCGCCAACGCACGCCCGTCGACTGTCCGATGCTGTACCTACACTGCTGAGAACAGCCTTTGGAGTTGGTCATGAAGCGCCTGCGCACCACCATTCTCGCGACCCTCATGCTGGTCTTCGGTGCCATGGCACCGGCACATGCCGCCGTGGCTCCCGTCGTCGGGGCGTGGGCACCCATCTCCGTCACCTATGGCACCGGCGCTGTGGCGCTGCAGGCCCCCACTTCGAATTCCACGGGCGCTTGGAGCTTCACCTCCTCCAACCCCAGCGTGGCCTCGGTCGTGGGCAGCACCCTGAGCATCAATGCCGTCGGCACCGCGACCCTGGTCGGCACCCAGGCGGCCACCGCCGACTACCTGGCGGCGACGGCCACCACCACGGTCACCGTCAACCCGGCTGCGCCGACCATCGGTCCCTTCGGTCCCTTCGCGCAGTCGCTACAGAGCCACACGTTCACCATCGCGCCTCCGACCTCCACCTCCGGCGGGGCCTGGACGTTCGCGTCGTCGAACCCGGCCATCGCCAGCGTGAGCGGCAATGTCGTCACCCTTACCGGAGTGGGCGTCACCGTGATCACCGCCTCGCAGGCGGCCAACTGGAACTGGGCCGCCGCATCCGCCACCGCACTGCTCACCGTCAGCGGGCTCACGCCCACCGTCGGTCCCTGGCCGGCGCTCACCCTCACCTTCGGCAGCGTTGGCGGCGTGACCCTGGTACCGCCCACCTCGCCCTCGTCCGGAGCCTGGACGTACGCCGTCGCCAACCCGGCGGTGGCCACCGTTGCCGGCAACCTGCTCACACTGACCGGCGTGGGGAGCACGATCATCACCGCGAGCCAGGCCGCGTACGGCAACTACTCCGCCGTCTCCGTCACGCGCAGCCTGACGGTCCAGGGGGGCCCGCCGACGCTGGGCGGCTGGCCGGACCTCAAGGCGGCGTTGCAGCCCTTCAGCGGCAACACCGTCGTCATCACGCCCCCCACCTCCAACTCCACGGGGGCCTGGGTCTTCACGTCGTCAGACAGCACGACGGTCTCGATTGCCGGCAATCTGGCCACGCTGTTGAAGCCGGGCAGCGTGCTGGTCACCGGCGTGCAGTCGGCGGCTGGCATGTTCGGACCCTCAGCTCCCGACACCATGACCCTCACGGTGGTGGCAGCCACGCCGCCGCTGTCCACTTGGCCCTCCCTGCAGAAGGCGGCCGGAGCGGGGGACTTCGTCCTCGTGCCGCCCACTTCCCCGTCCGCCGGTAGCTGGACCTACGCGTCATCCGACACCGCCGTCGCCACCGTGGTCGGTGCCACCGTCCACCTGGTGGGTGCCGGCCAGGCCGCCATCACGGCCATCCAGCAGCCGAACTGGTACTGGGGTCCCGCGCAGGCCACGATGACGTTGACCGTGCTCGGCGTCGCTCCCACGGTGGGCGTGCATGTGCCCATGGCCATCGGGATCGGCGACGCCTTCGCCATCCCGGCGGCCACCTCGACGTCATCCGGTCCCTGGACGTACACCTCCTCCGATCCGACCATCGCGCGCATCTCGGGAGTGACGGTCACCGGGCTGAGGATGGGCACCGTCACCGTCACCGCGGTGCAGGGTCCCTCCGGCGCCTACAGCCAGTCGGCACCCATCACCTTCTCGGTGACGGTGGCGCCGCATGCCAGCG
>JAJXSV010000436.1 GCA_021784375.1 Actinomycetes bacterium
GGGCGCAGGGGCAGGCGATGATGAGCACCGCCACCGCATTCACCAGTCCCAGGGCCCAACTGGGCTGTGGGCCGAACCAGCCCCAGACCAAGAAGGTGGCGACGGAGACGGCAACCACTGCCAGCACGAAGACACCGGCAACTCGGTCGGCCAGCCGCTGTAGCGGCGCCTTGGAACGCTGTGCTGCGGCCACCATGCCGATGACCCGGGACAGAACCGTGTCCGCGCCGACGCCAGTGGCGCTTATGTCAAGGGTGCCCGTCGTGTTCAAGGTGCCACCGACAACCGCGTCGCCCAGGGCCTTGTCCACGGGCATCGGTTCGCCCGTGATCATTGATTCATCGACGGCGGACATTCCGGAGGCGACGAATCCATCGACCGGAATTCGGTCGCCCGGACGGACGCGCAGCCGATCACCGATGACGATATCGGCAAGATCCACTTCCACGCTTGCACCCTGCGCGTCCACGCGCATTGCGGTCGCGGGTGCGAGCTGCAGGAGGCTGCGGATGGCATTGCCCGTGGTAGCACGAGCCCGCAACTCCAGCACCTGGCCCAGCAGCGTCAATGTGCAGATGACCGATGCCGCTTCGAAATACAACGGCAGGCTCCCATCGACACGCAATGCGTCGGGGAAGGCGCCCGGTGCCAGCACCGCGGCGAAGGAGTACCAGTACGCCATGTTGATGCCGAGGGCGATGAGGGTCCACATGTTGGGGTTGCGCTGCCGGATGGACGACAGGCCCCACAGGTGGAAGGGCCAGGCGCTGCCGAAGACCACGACGGTGGCCAGCAGCAACTCGCTCCAATCGCGCACTCCAGCTGGCATCGCACGCAGGGGTCCCAGGGCGATCACCAGCACCAGCAATGTGATCGGGAGTGATGACCAGAAGCGCCGCAGCATCAGCTGGTACTCGCGCTGTTCGCTTTCGTTATCCGATCCGGGAATCAGCGGCTCCAAATGCATGCCACAGATGGGGCAGCGGCCGGGTGACTCGCGCCGGATCTCGGGGTGCATGGGGCAGATGTACAACTGCCCGTCCGCGGATTGTGCATGCGTAGATCTCGACAACTCGTACCTCCCGATGTCGTGGCATGGGGCTCGAGAATCCGTGCCATGTCAGCGGTGGCCGTTGCCGACCACCGCATTGCAACGGCTCCAGTCTGCTCGCGCAGCATGTTCGCTCACTGTTGATCGGCTGAAGATCTCATCAACACGCAGTCACATCGCAGCGTCCTGCGAGTGGACGCTGGACGTGGGCTCCGCACCGCTGAACTTCCCAATTGCCGATGACCCTGCCATGAGCCGACGAAAGCACTCTCACTCGTGCCGTGCGGTCTCATGCTCCAGATGGCGTAGGGGCTCGAATTGGAAAGTCGAGTGCTCGACGTCGAAGTGATCAGCCAGGCAGGCTTGCAGGTCATCGAGCAGCCTCGGCAGTTGTCCGTCCACGAAGCAGGAATCCTCGACAACGATGTGGGCGGTGAGTACGGGGAGGTCAGTGGCGACCTGGGTGGCATGCACATCATGCATGCTGATCACTTGCGGCAGCGCGAGGATATGGCTGCGGACATCCGCCAGGTCGATGTTCCGCGGTGTGGCTTCCAGCAGGACATCGACCGATTCACGCAGCAAGCGAATGGTTCGGGGCAGGATGAGGAGCGCAATACCGATGGAGACGATGCCGTCGGCACGATCCCATGCGAAGGCGGAAATGAGCACGGAGGCCACGAGCACGGCAAGCGCGCCCAACAGATCGCTGAACGCTTCAAGACGCGCTGCACGGGTGTTGAGATTGCTGCCCTGGATGCGCGCCAGGATGGCGATCGATATGGCATTCCCGAGGATGGCCAGAAGCGCGAAGGCAAACATCACGCCGGACTCGACATGCGGAGGGGCCAGCAGTCGCCGGAATCCCGAGAGCAGGATGAATGCTCCCACCGCCAGCAGCAGCGCTGCCTGCGTGGCTGCAGCAAGCACTTCCGCTCGGCGGTAGCCCCAGGTTCGCTCCGGGGTGGCCGCGCGAAGTGACAGCGACGAGGCGATGAACGCCAACGACAATCCGGCGACGTCGGTCAGCATGTGCCCCGCGTCCGCCAAGAGCGCCAAACTGCCCGAGATGGCAGCGCCGATGACCTCGGCCGCGAGGATTGCGACGGCGATGGCAAGCGCCGCAGCCAAAGGTCGACGATGATCGGGGGCTGGCAGACCGGGATGCCGATGGTCGCCCAACACGCCCCTCCTGCCCTGTCGTGGTTGTTGATCCCTAGGTTACGCGCCAGCAACTGGGCGCCCGTGCCAGGTTCGCAGGCTGATGCTCAACGGGCGCGCAAGCGCACGCACCACCGACTGCCGTCAGTGGCCTTCGACACCGCTCAGATGCGTGAAGAAGTGTTTGCCGCCGTCGGTGGAGAGATACACCGTGCTGCCGACGAGCGCAGCCATGCGGTCACCGGATGCGGCGATGGCGGACGGCTGGCTGGGCACGGCACCGACCTTCGTCCAACTGCTCCCGTTGTCCGTAGACGTGAACACCTTGCCATAGACGTCGAAGCCCACGACGGTCTTGCCATTCACGGCGAGCAGCGCCAACAGTGGTGCGTCCTTGATCGTGCTGAAGGTCTTGCCACCATCGACGGACAGTTGCAGGCCCTGCTGCATGGTGCCG
>JAJXSV010000437.1 GCA_021784375.1 Actinomycetes bacterium
CAGTCCGGACGCGTGCGCCACCTCGCCGCTGCTCACGTTGATCCTGGTGCCGGTAGCCCGAGCCGTGATGTTCGTGAGTGGCAGTGTCGCGGTCGGGGGTGCGCTGATCGGGGGTGTGCTCAGCCAGGATGAGCGGGCGCTGCGCATCGGCGGTCGTTCGGCGCTGGTGTTCGCCGCCGCATCCGCGGTGGTGGCGCTCACGACGCTGGCCGATGTCCTGGCCGCACAGGTCTGGCAGGCCTTCGACGGCACCATGCTCTTCTCCTTCCTCACCCAGATCGACGAGGGCCGCTACCTGATGCTGCAGGTGGTACTCGCCTGCACGGCGGCACTCATCATGGCCAGGGTGAGTCATCCCATTGATGCTGCGTTCGGCCTCGGCACCATGCTGGTTGCGGTGGTGCTGCCCGGCTTCACCGGCCACAGCAGTGCTGCGCTCTCCCACTGGATCGCGTCGGCGACCATGCTGCTGCATCTGGCCGCCATGAACCTGTGGATGGGTGGCGTGATCGTGCTGCTGGCGGCCTACAACGCCAGGGCCTTGGTGCGCTTCAGCAATGTGGCGATCATGGCCTACGTGGTGCTCATCCTGAGCGGTGTGGCCAACCTGGTGGCGCGCATCGGCAACTGGAACTTCTTCTGGCACAGCTCCTACCTGGTGGTGCTGGCCCTCAAGGTGTTGCTCACCCTCGCCCTGGGAGCCTTTGCGGCTACCAAACTGCGTCGTACCACGGCCCTGGTCGTCGAAGGCGGCGACGAGGTGGCAACCGTCATGCGGCGCGCGCTGGGTCTGGAAACCGGGCTCATGCTCACGGCCCTGGCCTTCGGCGTGGTGCTCGCGCGCATGGCCAATCCGTGAAACAGCAAGGGCGCCAACCCGGGGATTGGCGCCCTTGCTTGCTGATCGTTACTTGATCTCCCAGGTGTCAGCGCTGCGAAGCAGGCGATCGAAGTCGCCGGGACCCAGCTTGCGGGTGACCTCCTCGATCTGATCTCCCATCTGGCGGTCGAAGACCGGGCGCTGGACATCGCGGAACACGCCGATGGGCGTGTTCGACAGCACCACGGGGTCGCTGAGGCGCGAGAGTCGGAAGGCGGACGAGGGATCGTCGTTGTGTGCATCGTGAATGACGACGTCAGCCCGGTTTTCCGGCGTCACCTCGCCGATGTACAGCCGCCCTTCGGGCTCGCGGAAGACGGCCCGATTGCTGCCCAGCAACATGGGCTGGCCGTGCTCAAGGCGGATGAGGTACTCGTCGCGCTGCTGCGGATCCTTGAGTGGTGCCCAGGCGCCATCGTTGAAGATGTCGCAGTTCTGCAGGATCTCGACGATAGCGGTGCCCTCGTGGGCGGCCGCTGCGCGCAGCGTCTCCGTGAGGTGCTTGCGATCGCTGTCGATGGTGCGTGCGACGAAGGTGCACTCCACACCCAGTGCGACGGACACCGGATTGAAGGGGTGATCAAGTGAACCGTAGGGGGTGGACTTGGTGATCTTGCCCTCTTCGGAAGTGGGCGAGTACTGACCCTTGGTGAGCCCGTAGATGCGGTTGTTGAACAACAGGATCTTCAGGTTCACATTGCGGCGCATGGCGTGGATCAGGTGGTTGCCGCCGATGGACAGTGCGTCACCGTCACCCGTGACCACCCACACCGACATGTCCGGACGCGTGGTGGAGAGGCCGGTGGCGATGGCCGGGGCTCGTCCGTGGATGGAGTGCATGCCATAGGTGTCGACGTAGTACGGGAAGCGCGACGAGCAACCGATACCGGAGATGATGGCGATGTTCTCGCGCTTCACCCCCAGCTCGGGCAGGAAGGCCTGCACGGCGGCGAGGATGGCGTAGTCACCACAACCAGGGCACCAACGCACTTCTTGATCGGTCTTGAACTGCTTGGCCGTCAGCGGCTCGGTGGCCTTCGGCACCAAAGCCAATGAAGCGAAGGTCTCAGCCATTGGAGATCACACCCTTGATTGCGTCGATGATTTCGGTGGACTTGAAGGGCTGGCCCGCGACCTTGGTGAGGCTCATGGCGTCCACCAGGTACTTGCCGCGGATGAGCAGGGAGAGCTGGCCGAGATTCATCTCGGGGATGAGCACCTTCTTGTAGCGCTTGAGCACCTGTTCGGTGTCAGCGGGGAAGGGGTTCAACAGTCGCAGATGGCCTTGCGCCACCTTGACGCCTTCCTTGCGCAGCACCTCGCAGGCGGCACCGATGGGTCCGTAGGTGGAGCCCCAGCCCAGAACGAGCAACTCGGCATCGCCGGTGGGATCGTCGATGAACATATTCGGCACTTCGCGTGCGATGCCCGCGACCTTGGCGGCGCGCAGACGCACCATGAGGTCATGGTTGTTGGCCTCGTAGGAGATGTTGCCGGTGCCGTCGGCCTTCTCGATGCCGCCGATGCGATGCTCGAGACCCGGTGTGCCGGGCTTGATCCAGGGACGGGCCAGGGTCTCGGGATCGCGCTTGAACGGCCACAGCACCTTGACGCCGTCGAGCTCGTGGTTGGGCTCCTGCAGGAAGTCAGGGTCGATGCCGGGCAGGTCCTCGAGATTGGGCAGCAACCACGGTTCGGCGCCGTTGGCCAGCGCACCATCCGTGAGCAGGAACACCGGCGTGCGGTACTTCACTGCGATGCGGGCCGCTTCGACCGCGGCATTGAAGC
>JAJXSV010000438.1 GCA_021784375.1 Actinomycetes bacterium
CGCGCGGTGTCGCTGCCGTCCCCCATGGAATAACGCGTACGGACGAAGGCCAGTGCCGTCTTGCCGTCGAGCAGGCTGGTGCCGGCGGGGAGATCGAGATGCGACTTGGAGTCCTGCACCGCCTTGGTCAGGCACACCTGCACGCCGCCGACTGCGTCCACCATCTTCTGGAAACCGCGGAAGTCCACCACCACGTAGTGATCGATGAACACGCCCGTGAGTTGTTCAACGGTCTTGATGGTGCAGGCGGGACCGGCTTCCGAGAACGCGGCATTGATCTTGGTGGTCCAGGGCGCAGTGCTGGAACCATCGGCACGCAAGCAGGCGGGGATGGTGACCAGCGAATCGCGCGGAATGCTCACCACCAGTGCCTGTTGGTGGCCTTTGTAGAGATGCACCAGCAGGGTGGTGTCGGAGCGCGCGGATGACCCGTAGACGGATGCCTTGCCGAATCCGGCGCCCTGGCCGGCACGCGCATCGGAGCCCATAACCAGAATGTTCATGGCGTCGGTGTCCACCACCTGTGCTGCCTTGGTGGGGCGCTTGCCCAGACCCTTGGTGAGGTCGATGGCGGTGATGTTGCCGCTGAGCTTGCGCACGGCCACGAAGCCTGCGCCCGCAATGAGCACGACAACGGCCAGGCCCACCAGCCCTGCGCGTCCGCCTCTACTGCGGGGAAGATGCATGGACCAAGGGTAATCGTGCAAAGGCGATCACTTGACGGGGAAGCGTCGGGACGGTCGCAAATGCTCCCAGGCTGACACACTGCTTACGAAGGCCGGCACCCGGGAGCAGCGGTTGCGGCATGTGTGCAAGGCCTTTCCAAGTGTTTGCTGTGAGAACGCCATGTCTGCGCGGGCGGCCGACAAGCGCATGGAACACTGATCGCCGTGCGCATCCGGGCCCTCCTGACCGTCGCCCTGGCGACCGTGCTCTGTCTGCCCACCTCGGCCCTGGCTGCGCCTTCCGCAGCGGCCATCACCGGGGTCAGCCTCTCAAGTCAGGTGGTGACCCCTGGCCAGCCACTGAATATCACCGTCACCACCAATCAGCCCGCGTACTGGCGCGTCGACGTGGTGTCGGTCTGTGGTGGCGACGCGCTGCGCACCCTGAACGGCTACGCGTCGTCTTCACCTTTCTCCGTGCAGTGGGACGGCGTCGACACGCAGAGCGTGGCCCTGACAGCGGGCGAGTACCGCGTTCGCGTGACCCTGCTCGACAGCGGCGGCGCAGCGATCGCCGCTCCGGTGGAGCAGACTTTCACGGTGTCCGGCACCGCTGGCGAGCGGATCTGCTCCCTGGTGTCCGGCTTCGGCCGCTTGGATGTCTTCCATCAGGGTCTCGTGGATCTCGCAGCATCGAGATCCGGCAGTGCGGTCATCGGCAGCGCCACGGACGTTGGCAACGCCGCCATCGCCTCCAGCTATGCACACCGCTTCAAGTTGCCACTGGTGTTGCTCACCAGGACGGCGTCGCTCGCCTCGCTGGCGACGGCACTGGCCAGGCATCGCATGAAGGCGGTTGTCATCGGCTCTCCGGCTGCGGTGAGCAGCACCGTCGATCGCGTGCTGCGGGCACGGCGTATCACCGTGGTGCGCATCGGTGGCGCTGACCGGGCGGCCACGGCAGCCTTGATCGCGGCCCGCCTGAAGCCAGCGGAATCCAGCACCGCCACCTATGTGTCACTCGCCGGGGATCCCGCGATGATCGCTGTGGCCACGGCCTACGCCAACGCTCTCGGAGTCCCGCTGCTGGATGCCGGGCGCACACCTTCGAGGGCCACCGCATCTGCCATAAGAAGCCTGCGGCTGCTGGGTGGCGTGGCTATCGGCGACAGCAACCAGCTTTCCGATCGCTCCCTGGCCGCCTTGCCTGGCGTCACGCGCATCATCGGCAAGGACCTCGCTTCGACCTCCTTCGTGCTGGCGCGCGCCCTGCCCGTGGGCAAGCCAGCACTGGTGCTCGACAGCGCACAGAGCGCCGATCCCTTGGCGCTCATTGCACAGGCCCAGTGGGGGCAACGGCAATTGCTGATTGCCCCGGGCGGGCTCCCGACCGCACAGCAGCTGTGGCTGACGGCGCGTGCCGATATCACCGGCATCGTGATCTCACCACGAATATCGAGGGCAACTGCCATCGCCGTCGGACGCCTCATCGGCGATCGGGGTGCCATCGGTGCGCTGCCCGCATTGCCCATGAAGCCGGCTGCACCGGTGGTGGTCCCCGCGCAGTTCACCTTCTCGGGAAGCGGCTTCGGCCATGGTGTGGGAATGTCGCAGTGGGGGGCGTACGGAATGGCCAAGGAGGGCAACACCGCCACGCAGATCCTGCAGCACTACTTCACCGGCAGCGTGGTTGCGCCCATCGTCGACACCATGGACGTGAATGTCTCGCTCTCGTCCCGCGTGGCCTCGCAGTCGTTCCGGCTCGAATCCTTGGGTGACCCCGCTTCCACCTTGGAACTCACGGCGGCGGATGGCACGGTGCATCTGCTCCCCATCAACGATGTGGTCACCACCCGCTACCTGGCGGGCAGGATCGCGGTGTCGGTCTCCGGTGCCACGCCGGTGCCGGCCTTCACCACCACATCGCTGACCTTCCGCTGGCCCGGCAACCGCGATTCGGGCACGGCCACCGGCGGTCCTGCCCTCTTGCGTAGATCGGAA
>JAJXSV010000439.1 GCA_021784375.1 Actinomycetes bacterium
GACTTTTCCCTTTCTGGAAACGTGACACAAAGTAAAGAAGGTCGGGGTGTCCATGGCGAGGGCTCTGCATAACGTTCCGGTGAACCTTCATCGAACGGTACGTTACGCACGACGATGGGTCGGCGTGTTCCCCCTCCCGGCGCCGCTGCTCCCCGCGGCCAGCCGATCCAACTGCGACTCACGCGGTTGACACCACCATGAAGGCCTCAGCCAGTCGGCCCTCCGGCAGGCCCGCGCGTTCCGCCGTGGCCTGCAGGCGGCTGCGGAGCCGTGCCTCCAGGTCCTGCTGGTGGGAGGTCTGCGACACATGGGACAGCAGCGCCGTCAGCTTGCGGGGGAACTGCTCGGTCACGTCAACGAAGTGATTGGCATCGGCGTGCCACATGACCCACACCTCGTCGACAGCCCAGGGTTCGAGGCCCTGCTCCAGCAGCTCCGGGAAGGCGAATTGATTGCGAGCGTCTGGATAAACCGCCTGTATGGCGATCTCACCGGCCGCCATGTGATCGGGATGCGAGGCACCGATCATCTGCCAATTGCGCTCGGGCGATGAGATCACCATGCGCTGCGGCTTGACGCGTCGAATGGCTCGTACGACTTCGCCTCGCAACTTCACCGTGGGCACCAGGTGGCCATCAGGGTGACCCAGGAACTCCACCGAGGTCACGCCCAGGACGTCGGCGGCAGCACGCTGCTCGCGTTGGCGCAAGGGGCCCATCTGATCGCGGGGGGTGTCATCGAAGCCGCCCTGGTCTCCATTGGTGAGAATGCAGTAATGCACCTCGATACCTCGTTCGGTCCAGCCGGCGATGGTGCCCGCGGCACCGAAATCGACGTCGTCGGGATGAGCGGTGACGACGAGAACGCGTTCTACTGCAGCATCTTCAAGCATGCGCTGATGCTATTCGGCGGCAAATAGAATCCGCTCATGGCCTCCCTCTTCGACGATCCCGAATTCGAAGGCTGGGGGGAGCCGGTGGCGCCTGCAGCGGCCGATGCGCTGTTGGTGGGGCTCAATCCGCAGCAGCGTCAAGCGGTCACCCATGCGGGCACCGCGCTGCTGATTGTGGCGGGTGCGGGCTCGGGCAAGACGCGCGTGCTCACGCGTCGGGTTGCCCACCTGTTGGCGGAGCGCCAGGTGTTGCCAGCGGAGGTGCTCGCCATCACCTTCACCAACAAGGCTGCCGGCGAGATGCGTCATCGCGTCGAGGAACTCGTGGGTCCCCGTGCCCGCGCCATGCTCGTCTCCACCTTCCACTCCGCCTGCGTGCGCTTCCTGCGCAAGGACGCGGACCGGCTGGGCTACACCTCTGCTTTCTCCATCTACGACCAGGGTGACGCGCTGGCGCTGGTCAAGATGGTGATGTCCGCACTTTCCATCGACACCGAGCGCCTGACACCCCGCTCCATCCTCAGTGCCATCTCCAACGCCAAGAACGAATTGATCGACGTCGACTCATACCTCATGAATGCCTCCACGCCCTTCGAGCGTCAGGTGGGGGAGATCTACGCGGAGTACCAGCGGCGCCTACGGGCCGCCAACGCCATGGATTTCGACGACCTCATCATGAACACCGTGGTGCTGCTGCGGGCACATGCCGAAGTTCGCGATCAGTACCGCCGACGCTTCCGCCACATCCTGGTGGACGAGTACCAGGACACCAATCACGCGCAGTACGCGTTGGTCAGGGAACTGGTCGGTCCCGCCAACGGCAGCATCCCGCAGGCAGAACTGTGCGTCGTCGGCGACGCCGACCAGTCGATTTATGCCTTCCGCGGCGCGACCATCCGCAATATCGAGGAATTCGAGCGCGACTACCCCAACGCCCGCACCATCCTGCTGGAGCAGAACTACCGATCCACGCAGACCATCCTCTCCGCTGCCAACTCCGTGATCTCGATGAACACGGGCCGCCGTGAGAAGCGACTGTGGACGGATGCCGGAGCGGGAGAGCCGATCAGGATCTACGTGGCCGACGATGAGCACGACGAGGCCTCCTTCCTGGCCGGGGAGATAAAACGACTGAATCGCCAGCAGGGTGCCGCTCATTCCGATATGGCCATCTTCTATCGCACCAACGCGGCCTCGCGGCCCATCGAGGAATCCTTCGTGCGGCAGGGCGTCCCCTATCGCGTGGTCGGTGGTACGCGCTTCTACGAGCGCAAGGAGGTGCGTGACCTGCTGGCCTATCTGCGCGTGCTGGTGAATCCGCAGGACGAAGTCTCGATGCGACGCATCCTCAATGAGCCCAAGCGTGGGATCGGCGAGAAGGCGGAGACCGAACTCGAGCTCTTCGCACGTGCCCAGCAGATCGGCTTCGAGGAAGCGATGCGCCGGGCGGGTGAGATCGGCGAGCTCCAGGCGCGATCCATCGCCGCCATCGAGAAGTTCGTGGGCATGCTGGACTTTCTCCGCATCATGGTGGGTGCGGAGGAGCCGCCCTCCACCATCGTCTCCGATGTCATCGAGCAATCAGGCATTCGGGCTCAGTACGACAAGTCGCATGACGCTCAAGCCCAGGCCCGTGTTGAGAACCTTGACGAATTCGAGTCGGTCACGCGTGAATTCGAGATCAACGCCGAGGGCACGGTCACGCTTGCCGAGTTCCTCGAACATGTGGCATTGGTTGCGGATGCCGACGACCTGCCGGAGAGCGGTGATG
>JAJXSV010000440.1 GCA_021784375.1 Actinomycetes bacterium
GCCCACCGCGCTCTCCTTCGGGATCCTGGCCCTGCCCGGAGCCACGGCCCGTGACCTCGGCCTGGTGCTGGCGGCGCAGGCCATTCCACTGGTGGTCCTGCTCCCGCTGGGGGGCGTCATCGCCGACCGGCTGCCGCGCGCCGTCGTGATCTCGACGACCGACATGATCCTGGGCGGCTTCGTGGTGACCAGCGGGGCACTCTTCGTCACGGGGCACGCCACGGTCACCAACATCGCCCTTATCAACGTGGTGTCCGGTGTGCTGCATGCGCTGTGGTGGCCGGCTTTCCCCGGGCTGGTCCCGGCTGTGCTCGGCGATCGCGATCTGCAACGCGGGAACGCGCTGATTGCCGTGGCCTCCAACGCCGGGTTGATCAGTGGTGCCGGCGTCGCCGGCGCACTGATCGCGACCTTGGGGCCCGGCACCGCCATCATCATCGACGGCGTGACCTTCCTGGTGGCCGGCGCCCTGGTGTTCAGCTTCCGCGACGTGGCCAAGGCCCAGCCCTCGGGGGAGTCCATGCTCTTCGACCTCAACCACGGTTGGAAGACTTTCATCTCCTTCCGCTGGCTGTGGGTGGTGGTCGCGGTGTTCGGCATCATCATGGGTTGCATACGCGCCGCCTTCGACGTGGGTGGCCCTGTGCTCATGCGCCAGAGTTTTGACGGCCCTACCAGTTGGGCCCTCATCCAGACCGCGCAGGCCATCGGCTTCCTCACTGGCGCGCTCCTGGCGGCACGCATCCGGCCGCAGCGCCCGCTCGTCTACTGCCTGGTGGTGTCGGTGGTGATCCCTGCCTACATGCTCGCCATGTCCGTACCGCTCCCCGTTCCGGCGCTGGCCGGCTTCGCCTTCCTGCTCGGAGTCTGCTTCGACCAGTGGGGCGTCATGTGGGGCACCGCCATGCAGACACATATTCCACGCGAGGCACTGTCGCGCGCCTCCGCCTTCGATGCCATGGGCTCGTTGCTGTTCGGGCCGGTGGGCCTGGCGGTGGCGGGTCCGGTGATTGCTGCCTTCGGACTCCGGCCCCTATTCATCGGGGCGGCCGCGCTCACCACAGTGCTGCTGGTACTGCCGCTGTTCGAGCGTGAAGTTCGGGACCTGCGTTGGATCGACGTCGAGGCGGAAGCGGCCCTCTGACGATTCAGGACACGCGGATGGCGTCGAGTGCGCCCAGCAGGAACTTCATCACCGCCTTGCGCGCTACTTCCCCGTCGACGCCGTCCGCCAGCAGCTTCTCGTACTCGTTGATGCTTGCTGCCGCGGCGGCCACGGCGATGCGCACATGCGGATCGTCGACACTGCGCCCCAGTTGCTCGGCGAGCGCCTTGGAGCCCAGCTCCATGGCCTTCTCCATCTCCACCGAATGCAGGCCGCGCAGGCCGGGATTCACGGCGAACATGCGCACGCGCTTCACCCGCAGGACGGGGTCGGCCGAGGCATCCTCCAGTCGCAACCACTGCTCGAAGGTTCCGGCCAGCGGTTCGCCCCGCTTCCGCGCTTGCAGAAGGGTGACGATGCGCGAGGCGCTGGCGTTGGCGCCATTCATGACGATGTCGAGCTTGGTGCCGAAATAGCCCAGCACGGTGCGGGGGGAGACCTCGGCGGCTTCGGCGATGTCGCTGATGGTGGTGCCGTCGAACCCGCGTTCGGTGAACAGCTGCAGCGCTGCCTCCTCGATGGCCGCGCGGCGGCGGGCCTTCGAGCGCTCACGCAGCGAATTCTCGGTCACCAGGTAAACATACAGTAAACCGCAGATTTGCAGTCAACTGCATATTTGTGGCTATGCTGCTGGCCTTGACGAAAGGCAGTCCCATGGCTCGGCTTCTCCACCGCCTGGGTGCGGTTGCATTCCGCAGGCGCATCGCATTCGCACTCATCTGGCTGTTGCTGCTCGTCGGCGCCGGCGTCGGCGCCACGACGCTCGGTGGCACCCTGAGCAACACCATGTCCATTCCCGGCCAGGAGTCGACGGTGGCGCTCGACCTCATGGGCCAGCGCTTCGGTGCGCGCGCCAATGGCGCGACCGCCCAGGTGACCTTCGAGGCCACCGCTCCGGTCACGGACCCGGCCAATGCCACGGCCATCAGCAAGGCGGTTGCCGCACTGGCGCAGTTGCCCGGCGTGATCGCCGTCAGCAACCCCCTCGACCCGGCGGCGCCGAGCATTTCCCGTGACCGCAAGGCAGCCATCAGCACCGTGCACTATGCCGTTTCCGGTGACGCGGTTCCGCTCGCGCAGAAGAGCGCGCTCGTGGATGCCGTGGCCTCCTTCAACACCCCGTCACTGCAGACCGCCGTCACCGGTCAGGCCTCGGAGAACCGGGTGCCCAGCGTCGCCGGGCCGCGTGAGATGTTGGGCCTGCTGGTCGCCGTCATCGTGCTGCTCATCACCTACGGCTCACTGGCGGCCGCCGGCATGAACCTGGTGACGGCCATGGTCGGCGTGGGCCTCGGTTCCCTGGGCACCATGATCGCCTCCGGCTTCATCGACCTGCAGTCGACCACTCCCATCCTCGGCCTCATGCTGGGCCTGGCCGTGGGCATCGACTACGCCCTCTTCATCTTCGCCCGCTTCCGCCATGAACTCCGCATCGGCAACCAACCCGGGGAAGCCGCAGCCATGGCCGTCGGCACTGCGGGTTCCGCGGTCATAAA
>JAJXSV010000441.1 GCA_021784375.1 Actinomycetes bacterium
ACGTGCCGCAGCTCCTGAGCCCACGCCTGTGGTGGCACCGGAAGTGTCGAACTTGCCGCCCAAGGTGAAGACCACCACGCCATGGCGAGTTCTCGGCTGGTTCGTCGGGGTGATGCTCCTGATTGCTGGTCTGGGCGAGATCGTGTCGCCGGCCACCTCACCTGCCAATCCCTGGTGGTACGGGCCGTCGTGGGTAGTCGTTGGTGTGGTGATCGTGATGTGGCTGCGCGCCACGCGTCACGCCTATCGCGTGCCCCGCGTCGACGCGGAGTGAGCGAAGGCAAGAGGCTTCACTCGATGCCTTGAGCCTGCTATAAATGAGGCGCGGATCCGGCGCATACCGGACCCGCGCGTGTCCCGCGGGAAATCAGGACAACGAAGTCGGCTCGTCGCCACGGCGACGGGCCTTCTTCATCTCCAGAATCGTCAAGACGATCCGGAGGACGAGCACCAGCACGGTCGCTTGCCAGTCGGCTGCTTCCATTTCCCCTCCTTCCGCAACCCGGTGGACTGCTGGCCGCGCCCTTGCGAACGGCCATGCATCGTCGCGTCGAGGAGACACTCGATGCGCACGTATCACTGACGCACGTTGACTCTGCCGGACGCACGGTGTTCTCGGCCCCGTCCGAGGTGACGGGCATGGAAGTGTTCGGCGACATCGACCGCCTGCTCGCCATTGGCGTCAGGCACGCCTGACTGCTACATGCGGGAGCGCGCCTGGCCAAGTTGTGGACAGAGGCCGGCGTCTGTCAGACCTGCTTCCTAGGTTCGCCTCGGAGGCCAGCGCTATGACTCTTGCAACATATGCCGTCTAAGACATATTCTGGTGACGATCGGCGGTCAGTGATCCTGCACCCATCGGTCGCGGAATGGCTCGCCGCTCCGACAGCGCTTACAGCAACTGAGCGCCGTGCCTGTCTCGAAGCGCTAGCAGCGCTCGAGATGATGGGACCGGTGCTTGGCCGACCACTGGCGGATCGCGTGAAGGGATCACGATTCTCGAACATGAAAGAACTTCGCCCGCTCGGTACACATGTGCGGATGCTGTTTGCCTTTGATACGGAACGACACGCAGTGGTGCTGGTTGCCGGCGACAAAGCTGGGCAATGGCAACGCTGGTACAGCGTCAATGTGCCACTGGCAGATGCACGGTTTGAGGAACATCTCAGGAGATTGTGATGGCAAACAAGACGACGACACGATCGACGTCGACTTCATGGCCGACGCTGACGGAACTCATCACGGCATTGGGTGAAGACCGTGCGGCAATAGAGGCCGGAGCCCGAGAGGCAATCCAGGTTGTGCTTGCCCACGAACTTGCCGAGGTGCGCAGGGCTACCGGAATCACGCAGATGCAGCTCGCTTCAGCGATCGGGGTGGACCAGTCCCGGATTTCGCGCATCGAGCGCGGGGACCTCAGCCGCATCGAGGTGGGGAGCTTGGCGTCGTATGCACGCGCCTTGGGTGGCGATCTTGAGTTGATTGTGCGCATTGGGGATGTAGCAGTGCGGCTTGGCGAGCGCAGTGGCGCAGCGCGCCGAACCGTGCGAAAGCCCGCCGCGCGGGGGCCGCGGGCGCGCGTCAAGCGCTGAACCAACTGCCCGACTATCGCCTGCTCGCCATTGGCGTCAGGCGTTGAGCGCTTCGTCCCGGTTCACATTCGAAGCATGGTGCTTGTCAGACCCCAGGCTCATGCTGGAGCCAGCAGCGACAAGCCACACCACTTCCCACGGTTCGTCGGCTGCACGGGGGGAAACATGGAGTTCTACGAACCGGGGCTGGCCGACTTGGCAGAGGCCCTGCAATTGAATGAAGACGAGGTGAGTGCGCAGCTGCCTGGCTTATGGCGCAGGCGTTGCAGGCGTCTAGCGAAGCAGCACGGAGTCGGCGCGGGTGATGGTGTAGCGCACGTCCGCTGGCAAAGCTGTACCGACGGCGGGCGGCGTGG
Organism: Actinomycetes bacterium; assembly: GCA_021784375.1. The sequence continues at coordinate 1,949 of JAJXSV010000441.1, forward strand.
CCGATGCCGGCAGCCACAGCATCGACACGTGCTGATGCGGGGTGTCAACGAACCAGAGATCGCGACCCTTGTACGAGAAGGGCGACTTGGCCCTCCCCAGGGCCTCGAGCAGTCCGACGCCGAAACTCACGACGCGTTGGCGCGCGGTGACAACCGGTGAGGGTGCGGTGAGACCGACACCATGCGCGGTGCCGCCACTCACCACCACCACGTATCCGTTGCGTCGCGCCCTGCGCCGTTGGTAACCGACGGTGTCGCCCTTGGCCACCTTGTGCACGGCAAGCACGCTGCCGTGGGCGTGCAGGGCACCGCGCAGCCCCAACCACAGGCCCGTGCCCACGCGCAGACTCACCCGCAGGGTGGGCTTGTGACGGCGCAGGATCTCGATGCCCCGCGTATCCACGTGGCTTAGCAGCACATGCGCGGAGTCGTCACCGATCTCATCAACCAGTTGCAGGATCTCGTCGAAATCGGCGTTGGAGGGTGCGATGGGCAGGTGCAACGTGAGGCCGAGCAGGCGCAGGCGCCCTTCATTCGCAGCCTGTGCGGCCCACTCCCAGCCTTCGCGCAGCGCCGGCCCGGCGAAACCGAAGCGGCGCATGGAGGTGCGGCCCTCGATGATCACGCGCGGTTGCGGGTGGGTGTCGATGACGAAGTCCAGGCCCTCGGTGCAGGCCACGGTACGTATGAGTCGCTCGCCCCGGCCGGCGTCG
>JAJXSV010000442.1 GCA_021784375.1 Actinomycetes bacterium
GACCTTGATCCCGTACTTCTTGGCGAAGGAAGTGATGATCTCGCCGTAGTTGGCCCAGTCATGCGGCAGCGCGATGACGTTGAGCTGGCCTTCCTTCTTTGCTGCCTTGATGAGCTTGGCCATGGCCGCGGATACGGCCGGCTTGGCCTTCGGCTTGGGCTTGGTTGCGGCGCTGGCGGTCGTCGCGGAGACGACGCCCACGACGAGGGTGAGGCCCGCGACGACCGCAGCGGCTCGTCGCAATGATGCATTTCGCACAGACTTTTCCCTTTCTGGAAACGTGACACAAAGTAAAGAAGGTCGGGGTTTCCAATGCGAGGGCTCTGCATAACGTTCCGGTGAACCTTCATCGAACGGTACGTTGCGCACGCCGATGGGTCAGCGTGTTCGCCCTCCCGGCGCCGCTGCTCCCCGCGGCCAGCCGATCCACCGGCGACTCAGGCGGTCGGCACCACCATGAAGGCCTCAGCCAGGCGGCCCTCCGGCAGGCCCGCACGTTCCGCCGTGGCCTGCAGGCGGCTGCGGAGCCGTCCCTCCAGGTCCTCCTGGTGCGAGGTCTGCGACACGTGCGACTTCAGAGCAGCCAGCTTGCGCGGGAAGTGTTCGGTGATGTCGACGAAGTGATTGGCGTTGGTGTGCCACATGACCCACACCTCATCGACCGCCCAGGGTTCGAGGCCCTGCTCGAGCAGTTCCGGAAAGGCGAACTGATTGCGCGCGTCCGGATACACCGCCTGCATCGCGATCTCACCGGCCGCCATGTGATCGGGATGCGAGGCACCGATCATGTTCCAGTTGCGATCGGGCGAGGAGATCACCATGCGCTGCGGCTTCACGCGGCGAATGGCGCGTACGACTTCACCGCGCAACTTCACCGTGGGCACCAGGTGGCCATCGGGGTGGCCCAGGAACTCCACGGACTTCACACCCAGCACCTCGGCGGCCGCGCGTTGTTCGCGCTGGCGCAGGGGGCCCATCTGGTCGCGGGGGGTGTCGTCGAAGCCGCCCTGATCACCATTGGTGAGAATGCAGTAATGCACCTCGATACCTCGCTCGGTCCAGCCCGCGATGGTGCCCGCGGCACCGAAATCGACGTCGTCCGGATGAGCGGTGACGACAAGAACACGTTCTACAGCGGCATCTTCAAGCATGCGCTGATGCTATTCGGCGGCAATTAGAATCCGCGCATGGCCTCCCTCTTCGACGATCCCGAGTTCGCGGACTGGGGGGAACCGGTGGCCCCGGCAGCGGCGGATGAGCTGCTGGCGGATCTCAATCCGCAGCAGCGTCAAGCGGTGACTCACGCCGGCGGCGCGCTGCTCATCGTGGCTGGTGCCGGGTCGGGCAAGACGCGCGTACTCACCCGGCGGGTGGCGTACCTGCTGGCGGAGCGTCAGGTGCTGCCCACGGAAGTGCTCGCCATCACCTTCACCAACAAGGCCGCCGGCGAGATGCGGCATCGCGTGGAGGAACTCGTGGGTCCCCGCGCCCGCGCCATGCTCGTCTCCACATTCCACTCCGCCTGTGTGCGCTTCCTGCGCAAGGACGCCGATCGTCTCGGCTACACCTCGAGTTTCTCCATCTACGACCAGGGTGACGCCTTGGCACTGGTCAAGATGGTGATGTCAGCGCTGGCCATCGACACCGAGCGACTGACACCCCGGTCCATGCTGAACGCCATCTCCAATGCCAAGAACGAATTGGTCGATGTCGATTCGTACCTGATGAATGCCTCCACTCCCTTCGAGCGTCAGGTGGGGGAGATATATGCGGAGTACCAGTTGCGGCTGAGGGCCGCCAATGCCATGGACTTCGACGACCTCATCATGAACACCGTGGTGCTGCTACGGGCGCATGCCGAAGTGCGAGATCAGTACCGGCGCCGCTTCCGTCACATCCTGGTGGACGAGTACCAGGACACCAACCATGCCCAATACGCACTGGTGAAAGAACTGGTCGGTCCCGCCAACGGCAGCATCCCCCAGGCCGAGTTGTGCGTGGTCGGTGATGCCGATCAGTCCATCTACGCCTTTCGCGGTGCGACTATTCGCAACATCGTGGAATTCGAGCGCGATTACCCCAACGCTCGCACCATCCTGCTGGAACAGAACTATCGCTCCACGCAGACCATCCTCTCCGCCGCCAACTCCGTGATCTCGGTGAACACGGGCCGGCGTGAGAAGCGATTGTGGACGGATGCCGGTGCGGGCGAAGCGGTAAAGATCTATGTCGCCGACGACGAGCATGATGAAGCCTCATTCCTGGCCGGCGAGATCAAACGCCTGAATCGTCAGGAGGGGGCCGCCCATTCCGACATGGCCATCTTCTATCGCACCAATGCGGCCTCGCGACCGATCGAGGAATCCTTCGTGCGTCAGGGTGTTCCCTATCGCGTGGTGGGCGGCACGCGCTTCTACGAACGCAAGGAAGTGCGCGACCTGCTGGCATATCTTCGCGTGCTGGTGAATCCGCAGGACGAGGTCTCGATGCGACGCATCCTCAACGAGCCCAAGCGCGGCATCGGCGAGAAGGCGGAGACCGAGCTCGAACTCTTCGCGCGGGCCCAGCGCATCAGTTTTGAAGCAGCTCTGCGCCGAGCCGGTGAGATCAGCGAATTGCAGGCCCGCTCCATCGCCGCCGTGGAGAAGTTCGTGGGCA
>JAJXSV010000443.1 GCA_021784375.1 Actinomycetes bacterium
CCCATGGCGTTGCACGATGCCGTCGAGTTCCTCGCGGATGATCTCCCGCTGGCGATCCTCGCTGGCCAGGATGCCGTGATATTCCTTGATCAGCTCCATGAGCGCGTCGTACTCGTCCTGCAACTCCTGGCGTTCCAGGGCGGCCAGCTTGCGCAGCTGCATGTCGAGGATGGCTCGCGCCTGCAACTCGTCGATCTCCAGCAGCCCCTGCAAGCCGACCATGGCCTCGGCAGCGGACTTGCTCCGTCGGATGAAGGCGATGACCTCGTCGATGTGATCGATGGCCTTGAGCAGGCCGTTCAGGATGTGCGCGCGTTCCTCGGCCTTGCGCAGGCGGAACCTGGTGCGACGGACGATCACGTCGTGCTGGTGCTTGATCCAGTTCGTGACGAAGGCGTCGAGCGTCAAGGTGCGTGGGACGCCGTCGACCAGGGCGAGCATGTTCGCGCCGAAGTTGTCCTGCAACTGCGTGTGCTTGTAGAGGTTGTTCAGCACGACCTTCGCCACGGCATCGCGCTTGAGCACGATGCACAGGCGCATGCCGGTGCGTCCGGATGACTCATCGCGGAGTTCGGCGATGCCACCGATCTTGCCTTCATTCACGAGGTCGGCGATGCGCAACGCCAGGTTGTCCGGGTTGACCTGGTATGGCATCTCGGTGACGACCAACTGCGTGCGTCCGCGGCTGTCCTCCTCGACTTCCACGACCGCACGCATGGTGATCGAACCACGCCCGGTGCGATAGGTGTCCTCGATGCCGCGGCGGCCGACGATGAGCGCGCCAGTCGGGAAGTCCGGGCCCTTCACGCGCTCCAGCAGTGCCTCGAGCAGTTCCTCGCGCGTGGCGGTGTGGTGGTCGAGCGCCCACATGACGCCGCTCGCCACCTCCCGGAGGTTGTGCGGCGGGATGTTCGTCGCCATGCCGACGGCGATGCCCACCGAACCATTGACGAGCAGGTTCGGGAAACGAGCGGGGAGCACGTTGGGTTCCTCGGTGCGACCGTCATAGTTGGGCGAGAAGTCGACCGAGTCCTCGTCGATGTCGCGCACCATCTCCATGGCGAGCGAGGCCATGCGGCACTCGGTGTAGCGCATGGCGGCAGCGGGGTCGTTGCCCGGGGAGCCGAAGTTGCCTTGGCCCTGCACCAGCGGGTAGCGGAGCGACCACGGCTGGGCCAGGCGCACCAAGGTGTCGTAGATCGCACTGTCGCCGTGTGGGTGGTAGGTGCCCATGATCTCGCCGACCACACGGGCGCACTTCGAGAAGCCACGGTCGGGTCGGAAGCCGCCGTCGTACATCGCGTAGAGAACGCGACGGTGCACCGGCTTGAATCCGTCACGAACGTCGGGCAGCGCGCGGGAGACGATCACGCTCATCGCGTAGTCCATGTAGGACCGCTTCATCTCCGCATTGAGCTCGACGGCCTCGATGCGGCCGTGCTGGATATCCGTTGATTCCGTCATTGATCAGCCCTCAGAAATCCAGGAAGCGCACGTCGCGTGCGTTCTGTTGGATGAAGTTGCGGCGACTCTCGACGTCCTCGCCCATGAGCACGGAGAACAGCTCGTCTGCAACGGCCGCGTCCTCCATGGTGACGCGCAACAGCACGCGATGCTCGGGGTCCATGGTGGTGACGCGCAGCTCCTCGTGGTTCATCTCACCGAGTCCCTTGTAGCGCTGGACGCCCTCGTCCTTCTGGACGCGCTTCCCGGCTGCCACACCCGCCGCAATCACCGCGTCGCGCTCAGCGTCCGAGTACACGTACTCCGCCTCCTCACGAACCCACTTGATCTTGTAGAGCGGTGGCTGCGCCAGGAACACATGCCCTGCCTCGATCAGGGGCTTCATGAAGCGGAAGAGCAGGGTGAGCAGGAGCGTGCGAATGTGCTGCCCGTCGACGTCGGCGTCGGCCATGAGCACGATCTTGTGGTACCGCAGTTTGTGGATATCGAACTCGTCATGGACGCCGGTGCCGAATGCACTGATGAGGGCCTGCACCTCGTTGTTCTGCAGGACCTTGTCGATGCGCGCCTTCTCGACATTCAGGATCTTGCCGCGAATGGGGAGGATGGCCTGGGTGCGCGGATCGCGTCCCTGCTTCGAGGAGCCGCCTGCGGAGTCGCCCTCGACGATGAAGAGCTCGCACTCCTCCGGTCGGTTGCTCGAGCAGTCGGCGAGCTTGCCGGGCAAGCCACCGCCACCGAGCAGCCCCTTGCGATTGCGGGCGAGGTCGCGCGCCTTGCGCGCCGCGATGCGCGCAGTGGCCGCGGAGACGCACTTGCGGGCAACCTCCTTGCCCTCCGTCGGATGCTCCTCGAACCACTGGCCCAGGTACTCGTTGACCATCTTCTGCGTGAAGGTCTTGGCCTCGGTGTTGCCCAGCTTGGTCTTGGTCTGGCCCTCGAACTGCGGCTCCCGCAGCTTCACGGAGACCACCGCCGCCAGCCCCTCACGGACGTCGTCGCCGGTGAGGTTGTTGTCCTTCTCCTTGAGGATGTTCCACTCGCGTGCGAACTTGTTGATGAGTGTGGTGAGGGCCGCCCGGAAGCCCTCCTCGTGGGTGCCGCCCTCAATCGTGTTGATGGTGTTGGCAAAGGTGTAGACGCTCTCTGCGTAGGAGTCGTTCCATTGCATGGCCACGTCGATGCTGATGCCG
>JAJXSV010000444.1 GCA_021784375.1 Actinomycetes bacterium
CAACGCCGACTGGCCTCACTCGAAACCGTCCGCGCTGCCGTCGAATCCCAACCGAATTCCCCATGCATGGCGCAGGCGCGACGACTCCTGGATCAGATCGATCCAGGAGTGCATTCGACACATGAGTACGACTTTGCGCGGGAGTGTCGCAAACGCGGCCTACCGTCCCCGGATCGTCAAACCGCACGTCTTGATAGCAGAGGGGTTCGCCGCTACACCGACGTGGAATTCCGTATTGGAGGCAAAGTCCTGATCGTGGAGATCGACGGTGTACATCACCTGGATGCCGAGGTCTCGCTCGAGGACCAGTGGCGCGCCAATGAATTCACGATGCAGGGACACACCGTGCTCCGCGTGCCTGGTCTGGCGCTGCGCACCGACCCGGAGCCATATTTCGAGCAGATTCGGCGCAGTTTGGCAACGATGCGTTGAACCTGCACGGGGAATCTGCCATTGCCGCAGATTTGCTTGTCCGTGCACGGGAAAGCTGCCGTGAAGGCAGATTTCCTTGCCGGGGTAGGTGCCGGTGCCCGGCTCGGATCAGCGTTCGCTGCGTCGCTGCCAGCGGAAGAGCGTCGAGGCCATGACGATGGACAGTGCCAGCCAGAGCAGCAGTACCAGCGCAGTACGACCGACTTCGAAGCTGCCGGTGGTTTCCAAGGAGGCAGCCTGGCCGGGCATGAAGACGCTGCGCATCCCCTGCGTCAACCACTTCAACGGGAACAGGGCCGCGAATTGCTGCATCCAGTGCGGCAGATCCCGGAACATGAAGTAGACGCCGGAAGTGAACTGCAGCATGAGGACGATCGGTGATACCACGGCAGAGGCGGTACGTCCTGATGACGGCACCGCCGAGAAGGCGATCCCCAGCAAGGTGCAGGAGATGAGGCCGAGCACCGAGATCCAGGTGAAGCGCCACCAGGTGTCGAAACCGCTGGGCAGGTTGATGCCATAGAAGGCGACGCCGACGGCAACGAGTACGGCCGTCTGGCCCACATAGGTGACGAAGACCAGACCGATCTTGCCCAGGAAGTATGCGGCCTTGGGAATGGGGGCACCTTGCAGGCGCTTCAGCGTGCCCTCTTCACGTTCCTGCGGCATGCCGATCGCCAGGTTCTGGAAGGACGTGTACAGCACACCGCTTGCGATCATGCCCGCAGTGAAGTACTGCGCGAAGGTGACACCCGTGGGCCCCAACTTCTGCTGGCCGAACACGGATCCGAAGATCACCATCAGGACCACCGGGAACATGAGCGTCCAGAAGGCCATCTCACGGTGACGTACCAACTGCTTGAGCTCCACGACGGTCCGCAGCCAACCCAGACGCAGCAATGAAGTCATGACGCCACCCCTTCCCCGTGCATCGGCGCGGCTGTGCCGGTTGCATCACGCCCATGTTCATTGGCTTCACCGGTGAGGTGGAGATAGACATCCTCGAGCGAGGGTCGCACAACACTCAACTGGGGAATCTCGCCGTCGAAACGTGCCATGAGCTCCCGCATCAGTGCCGTGGGATGTTCGGTCTGCTCGCGGCGGGGCACACCGTTCTCAACCCAGTTGACGGTGGCCGTGCGCATGGCATCGGCACGCAGGCTCGACGGCGTCCTATCGGCAAGCAAGCTGCCCGCAGCGATGATGGCGACGCGATCAGCCAGTCGTTCGGCTTCGTCCAGGTAATGCGTGGTGAGCAGGATGGTGACACCTTTGGCCTTGAGGCTCTCGATCAGAGTCCAGAAGTGTCGACGCGCCTCCGGGTCGAAGCCCGTGGTTGGTTCGTCCAGGAACAGCAACTCAGGCTGGCCGATGATCCCGAGTGCCACATCGAGCCGTCGACGCTGGCCGCCCGAGAGTTTGCGCACATGGGTGTTGCGCTTCTCGTGCAGACCCACGACTTGGATGACCTCGTCGACGTCGGCCGGCCGCGGATAGATCTGCGCGAAGTGGCGCACAGCCTCGGCGACACTGAGTTCCTTGAGATCACCACTGCTCTGCAGCACTATGCCCAGCCGCGCCTTCCACTGCAGACTCCCGTGCGCGGGATCGACACCCAGCACGGAAACCTCACCGTGATTGCGGACGCGGAAGCCCTCCAGGATCTCCGTCATGGTGGTCTTGCCGGCGCCGTTGGGGCCGAGCAGCGAGACGCATTCACCACGCCGGATGTCGAGGTCGACGCCGCGCAGTGCGTGCACGTCCCCGTATGACTTCTTGACGCCGCGGGCACGTACAGCGAGTTCATCATTCATGCCGGCATGCTCCGTGTGTCGTGGTCCGCAAAGTCCGGACGCGTGGGCTCGTATTCGGCTCCGAAGAGCGGGGATGACACAAGGTAATCCGCGGTCGAGCGGTTCCACGCCATGGGGGTGTTCCAGACCGTGGCCAGACGCATCAGGGCCTTCACATCCGGATCATGGGGTTGCGGTGACAGGGGATCCCAGAAGAACACCAGCAGATCGACCTGACCGGTTGCGATCAATGCTCCAACCTGCTGGTCACCACCAAGCGGCCCGGAGAGCAGGCGGGCAACCGGCAGATCGAGCCGCTCCGCCAGCAAGCGGCCGGTGGTGCCGGTGGCGATGAGGTTGTGCATCGACAGCGTGCCCTTGTTGTACTCGGCCCAATCCAGCAGTTCCTGCTTCTTGTGATCGTGCGC
>JAJXSV010000445.1 GCA_021784375.1 Actinomycetes bacterium
GGAGCGCTGGGGGATGAGACCGGCGTCGAGGTCGCGTCGATGGGCCAGAGTGAAGGCGATCCCAGTGAGGACGGGAATGGTGAGGAGTGGCGGCAGCAGCGCCAACCAGTGGTCACCCGCAAAGGCTTTCACCTGATCCTGCCAACCCACGGGTGAGAGCCAGGTCCACCAGGCGGCATGCGCCTGAGTGCCGGCAGCGTCGGCGGTACCACGTAGCAGGAAGGCCAGCGCCAGCACCATCAAAGCCACGGTGTTGGCAGCGCGCGCAGCCTGCGTGAGTTGCGCACTGACGCCTGCGAGGGTGGCAAAGAGCAGCCCGCAGAGCGACACCGAAAGCGCCCAAGCCCAGGCGCTGCCGGCGGGCAGGCCGGTGCCGATGACGCCCAAGGCATTGACGATGCCGAGCAGGCCCATCACCCCGGCCACCAGCGTCAGCGCCGCCGCCAAAGGCGCCCAACTGCCGACGACAAGCGAACCGATGAGCTCCAGCCGCCCCGACTCCTCCTCAGTCCGCGTATGACGCGTGACGAGCAGGATGGCAAGGATGGCTGCGAAGATGCCGCCGAAGCCAATGGGCTTCATCATGGCCACCGAGCCCAGGCTCTGTGGATCCCAGACCCGGCCGTACATGACCAGCATGGCGGGCAGGTCGTTGACCGCTGACGCCGCATCAACCCGCGACTGCATGGTCGGATAGAGCGCAATGGCGGCTGCGGTCCCTCCGACGGAATAGGCCAGATAGGCCGCCATCCAGGCGGGCAGCAGGATGCGATCGCGCCGCAGGGCGAGGCGCAGGAGTGTGCGGGTACCGGTGAACTGCGACATGGCTAGGCGCTGCGGTAGTGGGATAGGAAGAGCTCCTCGAGTGTCGGTGGCTGCGTGGCGAGCGACACGATGCCGAAGGCTTGAAGCGCGGCCACGAAGGCATCGAGTGCATGCTGCTCGACGGCACAGGTGATGTCATGGCCATTGGTTACGCAGTCATGGACGCCGTCGATGTCCTGAAGACCCACAGGCTCCTGCCGCAACCGTGCGGTGACCCTGGTACGCGTCAGGTGCCGCATGTCCGCGAGCGTGCCCGTCTCGACAATGCGTCCGGCGCGGATGATGCTGATGCGATCGGAGAGGGCTTCGGCCTCGCTGAGAATATGGCTGGAGAGCAGGACGGATCGGCCTTCACCACGCCACTCCGACACCACTTCGCGGAAGCTGCGTTCCATCAAGGGGTCGAGGCCACTCGTCGGCTCATCGAGCAGCAACAGCTCAACCTCGGAAGCAAGGGCCGCGATCAGTGCCACCTTCTGGCGGTTGCCCTTGGAGTAGGTGCGGGTCTTCTTGCTGGGGTCGAGTTCGAAGCGCGAGATCAGTGATGCGCGCCGTGCGGCGCTGAGTCCGCCGCGCAGGCGACCGAGCAGGTCGATGACCTCACCGCCGGTGAGAGTCGGCCACAGCGCCACGTCGCCGGGCACGTAGGCCAGGCGCTTGTGCAATTCCACGTTGTCACGCCAGGGGTCGAGCCCCAACACGGTTGCCGAACCCGAGTCCGCATGCAGCAGACCTAACAGGCAGCGCATAGTGGTGGTCTTGCCCGCGCCGTTGGGGACCAGGAAGCCATGGACCTCACCTGCGTCCACCTTGAGCTCAAGGCCGTCCAGTGCTCGTGTGCTGCCGAAACTCTTCACCAGATTGTGGACCGAGATCACAGGGGGCATATCGCGACTCTACGCCGGCAACCGCAGCAAAGCCCTTGTCATCACACGTGTTCTCGCACCCACAGGGCAAGTTGATATGAGCACTGCGTCACGGAGTCGACCCAGGAGGTGGAGGCGGATTCGTCGGCCTGGTCGCTCACTTGTTTGACCATGGTGAGTTCGATGCCAGCCGCAGCCGCGGCCTTGGCGATGGCGTATCCCTCCATGTCCACCATGTCCGCAACCACGGCCAGGAGCGAACGATGGGCGGGATCGGCGATGAAGCGATCGCCGGTGGCGAGGATCATGCCCTCACGTGCCAGGTTGATGGGCAGGCTGGTGTGCACATCGGCGAGCGCATGGATGGCAGCGTCGTCGACATCATGCTCGATGACGGTGCTCACCATGTGGGTGCCGTCGATGTGGTCCTTGAGACCGCCGGCGGTGCCGAGATTGATGAGTGCACGGGGTCGGTTGGCGGCGACGACAGTGGCCACTGCCACCGCGGCATTCACCTTGCCGGCGCCGGTCACCAGGATGGGCAGCCCCAGCCCTCGCAGACCGACCGCTTCCATCTCCAGTGCCACGACCAGCAGCGGTTGGTCCGGCGAGATCCTGCCGTGCAGCTGCATGCACCAAGGCTAATGGTGGAGTGAGACAGATCCACGGCAACGAGAAGGCCCCGAACCAGGAGAGGTTGGTTTGGGGCCCTCACGTGGATCCGCGCGGCACTCGCCTGCGTGCGGCGGACGATTACTTCCGCTTCTTGCTCCAGACGTCGAAGGCCACAGCGAACAGCAGGATGAGGCCCTTGATGGCCATCTGCTTGTCGATACCGACGGAGAGCAGGTTCATGCCATTGGCGAGCACGCCTTGGATCATGCCGCCGACCATGGAACCCACCACGGTGCCGACGCCACCGGTGACGGCTGCGCCACCGATAAACACGGATGAGATGGCG
>JAJXSV010000446.1 GCA_021784375.1 Actinomycetes bacterium
CCATTGATCGAGATCCATGACGGTGTGCTTGGCCACGCGCCACGGCACATCGGGACGATTGGGCACCACGCGTCGGATGCGGCCGTCCTCGAGATACTCCACGTCATAGAAGGCCGGCACATAGCAGCCTCCCTCATTGGCGAGGCGCAGCAACAGGTTTTCGCGTCCGCCGGGACGACCTGCTGCCTTCCACTCTTTGATGACGTCGCTCACCCTGAGCACCGCCTCTTCGCCGTCTCCGAGGATCGCGGCATCGATGAAGGCAGCAATGGGCTCGGGATTGAAGGAGGCATGTCCACCGGCGATGACAACCGGGTGGGAGACGTTGCGATCGCGCGCGTGCAGCGGAATACCGGCCAGATCAATGGCCGTGAGCATGTTGGTGTAGCCCAGTTCCGTGGAGAAGCTCACCCCGAAGGCATCAAAGGCGCCGACCGGACGGTGTGCATCGAGCGTGAACTGCGGCACCCCGTGCTCACGCATGAGTTTCTCGAGATCCGGCCACACCGAATAGGTACGTTCGCACAGCACGTCCGGGCGCTCGTTGAGCACTTCGTAGAGAATCTGCACGCCCTGGTTGGGGAGGCCCACCTCGTAGGCATCGGGGTACATGAGCACCCATCGCACCTGGACGTCGTCCCAGGGCTTCACGACGGCGTTGAGTTCGCCACCCACATACTGCACGGGCTTCTGGACAAACGGCAGCAGCCGTTCCAGGGCAGGGAAAACCGAATCGGTCATTGCAGAACTCCTTCGCGGAGGCGGGCCCGACCCGCAAGCATGATTGCTGTGCCACAGGCTAGCCCACCGCTCGGCCGGCCCCGCCTCAGTCGGAGGCCATATGGATCTGCTGCAACAGGCCCAGGGCGATCGCCAGAGCGAACAGCGACGAGCCACCGTAGGAGACGAAGGGAAGGGGAACGCCGGTCATGGGCATGATGCCGAGACTCATGCCGATGTTCTCGAAGGTCTGGAATCCGATCCACACCGCGACGCCCGCCGCGGCCATGCGACCGAAGGCATCGGGCGCGTGGCCGGAGATGCGAAGTGCGCGCCACATGATGAGCCCCAGCAGCACGATGATGAGCCCCGAGCCCAGAAAACCCAACTCCTCCCCCGCCACCGAGTAGATGAAGTCGGTCTGTTGTTCGGGCACGAAGCGGCCGTTGGTTTGCGGCCCTTTGAAAAGGCCGGTGCCGGTGAGCCCCCCGGATCCGATGGCAATGCGCACCTGGGCCAGGTTGTAACCGGCACCTGACGGATCGACCGTGGGATCGATGAAGACCGTCAGCCGGTCCTTCTGGTAGGTCTTCAGCACACCCGGCACGGTGATGGCGATGGCGGTTACCGCTACCACGCCGATGAGAATGCCGATGAACCATCCGCGTGAGGCATTGCCCACGGCCAGGACTCCGAGCATGACCGTGGAAATCACCAGCGAGGTGCCGAGGTCCGGCTGCTTCATGATCAGCGCCAGCGGCACCAGCACGATCGCGAACACCGGCATCAGATCACGCCAGCGTGGCCCCTTGCCGGGATCTCGCGGTTCGGCCAACAGGAACGACATGATCACGATGACCGCGACCTTGGTGAATTCCGCTGGTTGCAAGGTGAACCCGCCCGGAAGCGCGATCCACGCACGTGTGCCGTTGATGCGCGCTCCCACGACCAGCACCGCCACCAGACCGAGGACGGAGGCGCCGTAGAGGATGGGGGCGTAGGCACGCAACAACTGGTAGCTGAGGCGGCTGGCCACCCAGCCGATGAGCACCGCCAGCACGATGGTGATGATGTGCTTCTTCAGATAGATCTCCGGATCGACGCCCATGGCGATGGCACGCGGTCGCGTGGCCGACCACACCAGCAGGCTGCCGATGAACATGAGGGTGGCAGCGGCGCCGTTGAGCACCCAGTCGAAGCGGCGCCAGCGCGCCGACTGCGCTGGACGGGTGAAACTCACTTCTTGGCCCCGCCCTTCTGCTTGGCCAATGGGCTCCACGCCTGCCCGGCCCCGGGCAAGGGAACCACGGTGCCGTCAGCACGGACTGTAGGAAGCCTGCTGGCGGGCGCGCTCCCCACGAGCACGGATCTGGCCGGGTTGACGTTGGATCCCTGCACGCCGAAGAGGGCTTCCATGATCATGCGCACGCTGGGACCGGAGGTCACGGCACCGGTGCCGCCCTGCGACACCATGACGACGACCTCGTACTTGGGGTTGTCCGCGGGTGCGAAGGCATTGAACCAAGACACGGGTGCCTTGGCGTTCGAGACTTCTCCGGAACCGGTCTTGGCAGCCACCTTGATCTTGTCCAGAGGGAAGCCTTGGAAGGGGAACATGCCGGTACCGCGAAGCGGCACCCCTTGGAGCGCATTGATCAGGTAGTCGCGGACGGCCTTCTTGATGACCACATGCGCCTTGGCCCTGGGCTTGATGGTCGTAACGGTCTTGCCATCCGGGGAGATGAAGGCCTTGGCGATCTGCGGCTCCCACACGGTGCCGCCGTTGGCGATGGCGGCGTAGGCCATAGCCATCTGCAGCGGCGTCACCACCGTGTCACCTTGGCCGATGGCAGTGTTGGCGGCGTCACCGCCACGGTAGAGCCAGCCGTCGACGCAGTTCTCCTTGGCCAGCGCGGTCAGGTA
>JAJXSV010000447.1 GCA_021784375.1 Actinomycetes bacterium
ATCAGGGTGTGGGCGAGACCTATCACACGCTCATCTATGACAATCAGGCCAAGAACGAGGGCGACGGCTTCACCGACGATCTCCTGCGCAAGCTGGGGGCCACGGCCGGCCTCTCCGGCGAGAAGCTGTCCAAGTTCCAGAGCTGCTACAACGACGGCACCTACCTGGGCTGGGCCGACAATCTCAATCAGTACTTCCGTGACAAGGGCATTCAGGGCACACCCACCCTGTGGCTGGACGGCAAGGCGGTTCCGACCACGGCACTGACCAGTCCGGCCACGCTCACCGACTACATCACCAAGAACGGCAAGTGATCGCGACGCTGGCGGCGAGCATTCCCAGCCCTTCGCAGGGCGTATGGAATCTCGGCCCCATCCCCATCCGCGGTTACGCGCTCGCCATCATCGCGGGCATCGTGCTCGCGGTCTGGCTCACCACGCGGCGTTGGGCGGCGCGAGGGCATCGCGCCGAGGACGTCATGGATGTCGCCATGTGGGCGGTGCCGGCGGGCATCATCGGTGGTCGGCTGTACCACCTGTCAACGGATTGGCAGACCTATTTCGGCGAGCATGGCCGTGGCATCGTGGCCGCGCTCAGCATCTGGCGCGGTGGCTTGGGCATCTGGGGTGCGATCGCGCTGGGCTTCCTCGCGTCCTGGTACGCCTGTCGTCGCAAGGGTCTGAGCGTCGCGGAGTTCGCAGATGCCGCGGCGCCGGGCATCGTGCTGGCGCAGGCCGCGGGCCGTCTGGGCAACTGGTTCAACCAGGAACTCTTCGGGCGTCCCACCACGCTGCCCTGGGGCCTGGAGATCGACCCGCCCAACCGCCCCGCCGGTTACGCGCAGTACGCGACCTTCCACCCCACCTTCCTCTACGAACTGCTGGGCTGTCTCATCATCGCCTGGATCCTCATCCGTTTCGGTGATCGCCTGGCGCCCCGGAAGGGCCAGCTCTTCGCGCTCTACGTGAGCCTGTACTGCGCCCTGCGCTTCGTGGTGGAGTCCTTCCGCATTGACACCGCCCATCGCTTCTTCGGCCTGCGACTCAATGAGTTCACGTCGGTGATCGTGGGCCTGGCCGCCCTCGCGGTGTACCGACGACTGCGCCGGAAGTGACCTGCTAGCATTTCGCCGCTGGGCCAACGTCGTCCCTGCATTTCCATTCATTGCAGGTATCGACGGGAGTGTGCTCCGTGGGTCTTCAGCATTTCCAGCAGGCCAAGCCGCAGGCGCAGGGCCTCTATGACGGCAACGCCGAACACGACGCGTGTGGCGTGGCCTGGGTGGCCACACTCAAGGGCACGGCCACGCATGACATCGTCGTCAAGGCCATCACCGCGCTGGAGAACCTCGAGCACCGTGGCGCTGCTGGTCGCGAACCCGAGTCCGGTGACGGTGCCGGCATCCTGATCCAGATCCCCGACCAGTTCCTGCGTGCTGAGGTGCCGTTCGAACTGCCGGTCAAGGGCCAGTACGCCGTTGGCATCGCCTTCCTCCCCACCGACCCCGCCGCCGACGCCGCCGTGCGCGAGCACATTGCCGGTATCGCCCGCGAGGAGCGCCTCGAGGTGCTGGGCTGGCGTGACCTGCCCACCAACCCCGAAGGCCTCGGCAGCACCGCCATCTCCGTGATGCCTGCTTTCGCCATGCTTTTCGTGCAGGCGGTGGGCGCTGCCGCCAGCGGCCTGGAGTTGGAACGCATGGTGTTCGCCTTGCGCAAGCGTGTGGAGCACGAGGTGGCGGTGTACTTCCCGTCGCTGTCCTCGCGCACGCTCATCTACAAGGGCATGCTCACGACCGGCCAGGTCAAGACCTTCTTCCCCGACCTCACCGATGAGCGGGTGAAGTCCGAGATTGCGCTGGTGCATTCGCGCTTCTCCACCAACACCTTCCCCTCGTGGCCGCTGGCGCACCCGTACCGTCTGGTCGCGCACAACGGTGAGATCAACACCGTCAAGGGCAATCGCAACTGGATGCGGGCGCGCGAGGCCATGCTCACCAGTGACGTGTTCGGCGATCTCGAACGGCTCTTCCCGATCGTCACCGAGGAGGGTTCGGACTCCGCCTCCTTCGACGAGGTGCTGGAACTGCTCCATCTGGGTGGCCGCTCGCTGCCACACGCCATGCTCATGATGATCCCCGAGGCCTGGGAGAACAACGCCGAGATGGATCCGGCGCGCCGCGCCTTCTATGAATTCCACTCCAACTTCATGGAGCCGTGGGACGGTCCGGCCTCCATGTCGTTCACCGACGGCACGCTCATCGGCTCCGTACTGGACCGCAACGGCCTGCGCCCGGGACGCTTCTGGGTCACCGATGACGGCCTGGTGGTGCTGGCCTCGGAATCCGGCGTACTTGATATCGATCCGGCCTCGATCGTGCGCAAGGGACGCCTGCAGCCCGGACGCATGTTCCTCGTCGACACGGCCAAGGGCCGCATCGTTGAGGACGAGGAGATCAAAGCCGAACTGGCGGCCCGCCAGCCTTACGGCGAGTGGCTGAAGAACGGCGTCATCCATCTCGATGCACTGCCCGACCGCGAGCACGTCATCCACACCGCTTCCTCGGTGACGCGCCGCCAGCGCACCTTCGGTTACACCGAGGAGGAGCTGCGCATCATCCTGGCGCCGATGGCCAAGACCG
>JAJXSV010000050.1 GCA_021784375.1 Actinomycetes bacterium
CGAGTAACCGGTGCCGGTCTCGTAGCCGTTGATGTACAGGTCCCACTTCTCGACGACGCCGGGGATGCTCCGGTGCGCCCGGGTGAGCGGCGAGGTGTCCTCGGGGAAGTCTGCGACGAAGGTCGGGCCGGTGAAGGACGACAGCACGTGGTGCTCGAAGAGCTCCTCGACGAACTTGCCGGGGACCCAGGTCTTCTCCGGCTGGATGCCGGCAACCTGGCACAGCGGGAGCAGCTCCGAGATGGGCGTCTCCGGTGTGATGGTGCGCCCCACCGCCTCGGAGAGCGACGGGTACATGGAGACCCAGCCCCACTCGCCGGAGAGATCCTGGGCGGTGCCGTCGAACCATTCGAACTGCAGCGAGCCGTGCACTGCGACGGTGATCTCCTGGATCACCTCGCGCAGCGTCCGTGCCATGTCGCGGTAGTCGGCGTACGACTCGTAGAACTCGAGCATGGCGAACTCCGGCGAGTGCGAGGAGTCCGCGCCCTCGTTGCGGAAGTTGCGGTTGATCTCGAACACGCGGTCCAGGCCACCGACGACGCAGCGCTTCAGGAACAGCTCGGGGGCGATGCGCAGGAACAGCTGCATGTCATAGGCGTTGGAGTGGGTGGAGAAGGGGCGGGCGGTGGCACCACCGTGCATCGTCTGCAGCATCGGCGTCTCGACCTCGATGTAGTCGCGCGCCGCGAAGGAGGCACGCAGCGCAGCCATGGCCTGGGGGCGCATGCGCGCCACCCGTTGGGCCTCCGGACGCACGATGAGGTCGACGTAGCGTTGGCGGACTCGCGTGTCCTCGGAAAGTGGCTTGTGGGCCACGGGCAGGGGGCGCAGGGCCTTGGACGCGAGCGTCCAGGAGTCGGCGAGCACCGAGAGCTCGCCGCGCCGGGAGGAGATGACCTCGCCCGTGGCGGAGACGAAGTCACCGATGTCGACCAGGGCCTTCCACTCGGCCAGGGCCTCCTCGCCGACCTTGTCCAGGCTGAGCATGAGCTGGAGCTCCGTGGTGCCCTCACGCAGGGTGGCGAAGCAGAGCTTGCCGGTGTTGCGCACGAAGATCACGCGCGCCGACACGGAGACGGTGGAGCCGGTGGCGGTGTCCACCTCGAGGGCCGGCCAGAGGGCGCGCACCTGTGCGAGCGAGTGCGTGCGCGGTACGGACACCGGGTAGGCCTCGGCGCCGGCGTCCAGCAGGCGGCCGCGCTTCTCATGACGCACACGCATCTGCTCGGGAAGGTCGTCCTCGTCCAGGGCCGGTGTCGTCTCGGTCATGGGGGAAGCCTAACGGCGGCACCGACACCGAACTTCCCGCCTGTTTCTGCGGTTTCTGGCCTGGTTCCCCCGCTTGAATGCGCATTCAATCCGGGGAACCAGGGCGGAAACCGCAACAGGGCGCGGGAACTATCCAGCCTGGTTGCGCTGGAAGACCAGCCGCAGACCCTGCAGCGTGAGGTCCGGGTCGTGATGGGTGATGGTCTGGGACTCCGGCACCACGATGGGAGCCAGCCCGCCGGTGGCGATCACGGCGACCAGCGGTGCGTCGAGCTCGGTCGCGATGCGGCGCACCAGCCCGTCGACCTGCCCGGCGAAGCCGTAGAGCATCCCCGACTGCAGCGCCTCGACGGTGTTCTTCCCGATGGCGGCACGCGGCCGCACCAACTCGACGCGGCGCAACTGGGCCGCACGAGCGGCGAGCGCATCGACCGAGATCTCGATGCCTGCAGCCAGGGCACCGCCGAGGAACTCCCCCCTGGCGGAGACCACGTCCAGATTGGTGGAGGTGCCGAAGTCGACGACGATCGAGGGGCCGCCGTACAGCACGTAGGCCGCAAGCGTGTTCACGATGCGATCGGCGCCCACCTCCTTCGGGTTGTCCGTGAGGATGGGGACGCCGGTCTTCACGCCCGGCTCCACGATGACGTGCGGTACATCGCTGAAGTAGCTGGTGAGCACCGTGCGCATCTCGCGCAGCACGCGCGGTACCGTCGAGCAGAGCGCGACACCGGTGATGGCCGGTGCGTCGGCCAGCAGCCCGCGCATCTTGAGCGCGATCTCGTCCGCCGTCTCGTTGCCATCCGTGCGCACACGCCACGAATGCAGGAGTTCCTCGTCATCGAAGAGCCCGTAGACGGTGTTCGTGTTGCCGACGTCGATGGCGAGCAGCATCAGAGGGCCCGCAGGTCCGCGCCGATGTCGAGCACGTGGGCCGAGTGGGTGAGCGCGCCCACCGAGATGTACTGCACGCCGGTCGCGCCGACGGCCGACGCGTCCCCGATGGTGAGTCCACCCGACGCCTCCAGGATCGCGCGCCCCTGGTTGAGGGCCACCGCCTCGCGCATCTGCTCGAGCGTGTAGTTGTCGAGCAGCACCAGGTCGGCACCCGCATCGAGCACCTCGCGCAGTTGCCCGTTGTTGTCCACCTCCACCTCGACGAGCAGACCCGGGAACCTGGCGCGCACGGCCTCGAAGGCCTGGCGCACGCCACCCGCCGCCACGATGTGGTTGTCCTTCACCAACGCAGCGTCCGACAGCGACATGCGGTGGTTCACGCCACCGCCGCAGCGGACGGCGTACTTCTCCAGTGCGCGCAGCAAGGGCGTGGTCTTGCGGGTGTCGCGCACGCGGGCACCCGTCCCCTGCAACTGCACGGCCCAGGCATGTGTCGCGCTGGCGACGCCGGAGAGGTGGCCGAAGAAGTTCAACGCCGTGCGCTCACCGACCAGCAGGTCCCGGGTGCGGCCGGTGATGGAGATGATGACATCCCCGGGTCGCACCTCGGTGCCGTCGGCGATGCGCACCTCGGAACTGGCGTCACCCTCGCTCACCAGGTCGAACACGGCCGCCGCCACCCACACGCCGGCTGTCACGCCCACCTGCCGCGCGACCAGGTCGAGCGTGGAGCGCTGCTGCGCGGGCACGGTTGCCTCAGAGGTGACGTCGACGCCGTTGTCGAGGTCCTCGGCGATGGTGCGCCGCACCAGATCGACGACCGAGGAGGCGTCGAGTCCGGACGCCGCCAGGGCGTGGGCGATCGTGCTGTTGAGAAGGGCGCTCATTCGTCTACTCCTAGCCGGCCGTGGGACAGGCTGCCGTCGGGGTTCATGCGTACGGTGACGCGGACGCGCCAATGCTCGTCGTCCGTGTCCGGGAAGTCCTCACGCCAGTGCGAGCCGCGCGTCTCCGTGCGCACGGCCGCTGCGAAGGCGATGGCGCCCGCCGCAGCCTGGATGTTCGTCGTCTCCCAGGCGTCGGAGTTCAACTCGGATGCGAGGTTCAGGGTCATGGAGTCGAGCACGGAGCGGGTGATCGACAGCGAGTCGCCGGAGCGCAGCACACCGGCGCCTTCCGTCATCGATGACTGGATGACGGAGCGGGCGGTCGAGCTGAGCACACCCGGTGTGACAGTGCTGGGCAGGGGATCGCGACGCTGGGGCAGCTCCCGCTCCAGTTCACGCCCGATGCGCTCGGCGAACACCAGACCCTCGAGCAGCGAGTTGGAGGCCAGCCGATTGGCTCCGTGCACACCCGTGCCGGCCACCTCGCCGCACGCGTACAGCCCCGACACCGTGGTGCGGCCGACCAGGTCGGTGTGCACACCACCCGAGTGGTAGTGCTGCGCCGGCGCCACCGGGATGAGCGCATCGCGGGGATCGATGCCCTCGGCCATGAGGGCGTCGAAGATGGTGGGGAAGCGCGAGGGCCAGCGGTCGCCGATGTGGCGCCCGTCGAGCCACACGTGCCGGGAGCCCTCGGCGCGCATGCGACGCTGGATGGCCTTGGCGACGACGTCACGCGGCGCCAGCTCAGCAAGCGGATGCACGCCCTCCATGAAGCGCTGGCCCGATGCATCGAGGAGCTTGGCGCCCTCACCGCGGACGGCCTCGGACACCAACTGCTGCTGTCCCTTGGCGTGCGGGCCCGTGTACAGGACAGTCGGGTGGAATTGCACGAACTCGACGTCCGTCACCAGCGCACCGGCCCGCAGCGCGAGCGCGATGCCGTCGCCCGTGGCAACCCGCGGGTTCGTGGACTGCGAGAACACCTGGCCGATGCCGCCGGTGGCGATGACGACGGCAGGCGCCAGTACAGCGCCGACGCCGTCCCGTCGGCCCTCGCCCATCACGTGGAGCGTGAGCCCCTGGACCGCGCCCGTGGCGTCGGTGAGCAGGTCGAGGGCCAGCGCGTGCTCGATGAGTTCCACGTCGCGGATCTTCTCGACCGCTGCCACCAGTGCGCGGGAGACCTCGGCGCCCGTGGCATCGCCGCCTGCGTGGATGATGCGATCGCGGTGGTGGCCACCCTCGCGAGTGAGCGCAAGTTCACCGGAGGCCGTCTTGTCGAACTGTGCCCCCAGGCCGATGAGCGTCCGGATGGCACCCGGTCCCTCGTTGACGAGTGCGCGCACCGCGCGTTCGCTGCACAGCCCGGCGCCCGCAACCATGGTGTCGCGGAAGTGCTCGTCCGCGGAGTCCGAGGGGTCGAGGGCGGCCGCGATTCCGCCCTGGGCCCAACGGGTGGAGCCGGCGTCGACGACATCCTTGGTGACGAGGATGACGCGGCGACCGGCATTGCGGGCGCGGATCGCGGTGGTCAGGCCGGCGATGCCGGAGCCCACGACGACGACGTCCGCCTCGGCGAACCAGCCGGGCTCGGTTGCGCTCAGGCGCGGCACGATCTTCATGCGTTGCTCGGATCCTGGGCTGCGTTCGGCTTCACCATCACGGGGCCATTGTCCAGCAAGCGGGTGCCCCCGACGCGCGCTGCGATGAGCACTCGTCCCTCGCCCTCGAGCGGTTGCGGCCCGAGTCCCACCGAGCGCACGACGACGTAGTCGACGGTGATGCCCGGCGAGGTGGCCAGAAAGCCCCGGCCGATGCGTGCGGCCTGGGCGGCGTCCAGCCCGTCCTCGCACAGGCGTCGCACCAGCGCGATGGTCTCGGGGATGGCGAGCGCCTGCTGGCGCTGCTCGTCGCTCAGGTAGCGGTTCCGGGACGACAGGGCGAGCCCGTCAGCGTCGCGCTGGATGGGAACGCCGACGACCCGGCACTTGGCGAGGCGGGGTTCGACCTGCACGAGGCGACGCACGAGGGTGAGCTGCTGGAAGTCCTTCTCGCCGAAGAACGTCACGTCGGCGTCGGTGAGCTGCAGCAGGCGCGACACCACCTTGAGCACGCCCGCGAAGTGACCGGGTCGCGCCGCGCCCTCGAGTTCGGTGGCCAACGGTCCGGGCTCGTAGTCCTTGACCTCCTCATCAGCCGGGTAGACCTCGTCCACCTCCGGGGCGAACACCGCGTCCACGCCGTTGGCACGGCACAGGTCGACGTCCGCCTCCAAGGTGCGCGGGTACTGCTCGAAGTCCTCGTTGGGCCCGAACTGCGCGGGATTCACGAACACGGTGGTGACCAGGGTGCCGCCTGCGCCGAGCTCGGCGCGCGCCGCCTGCATGAGGGCCCGGTGGCCCGCATGCAGCGCACCCATGGTGAGCACCACCGCACGCGGGCCCGTCGTCGCCTGCAGCCAGTCGCGGAGCTCGGCCCTGGTTCGCAGCACCACGGTCATTGATCACACGTCCAATCGCTTGCCATGCCGGGTCGCCGTTGCGGCCGCCAGGGCTTGGTAGGTCTCGAGGGTGGAGGTCGGCAGATCGCTCGCGAGAAGGGCGGCGAGATGCGCGCGCACGGTTGCCCAGTCCCCGCGCGCGA
Source organism: Actinomycetes bacterium (assembly GCA_021784375.1). Next base: position 5,703 of record JAJXSV010000050.1, read on the forward strand.
TTGGACCGGTGAGGGCCGCATCGCCCTCCGCGAGCACGCGCTCGACCGTGGCTGCGAGCAGCGAGCGCAGGTACTCGCCACTCTCGTCGACGCCGATGGAGCTGAGCATCTCCATGCTCTGCGCGATCAGCGTCACTGCATGGTTCGACGCGTGCGCCAAGGCTGCGTGGTAGAGCACACGATCGGCCTCCGCGATGACGGTGGGCACGCCGCCGATCTCATACACGAGGGCGAGGGCGATGGGCAGGGCGTCCCCTTCCGCGGTGACGCCGAAGGGACAGTGCAACAGGCGCTGCACATCCTCGGGGGACGCGTGCAGGGTCATCGCCGGATGCGCTGCGAACACGGCGGCACCGAGCTCGCTAGCCGGTCGGAGCACCGCGGTCCCGTGGCGGCCCGACAGGTGCATGACGATGTGGCGGCGACCGATGGCGCCGGAGCCCACGAGCCCCGCCACCGCGGCTTCGATGGCGTCGTCGGGGATGGCGACGATCACCAGGTCCGCGGCCTCGCACACGGCGATGGGGTCGAGGACGTCGGCGGAAGGGAGCATGCGCGCCGCGCGGTCCCGGGAGGCGAGCGAGACCGCATTCACCGCCACGCAGTGGTGACCGACGCGATCGAAGGCGCGCGCCACGACGGTTCCGGCCCGCCCGGCACCGATGAGCCCCACGCGCAGGCGCGGGGTCGTCGAGGGCTCCGGCATCCTCGTCCTCCTTCGAATCCGGGCCGCTGCGGGTCCCGGTACGCGGCGTGAACTCTACGCCGCCTGCCTGCATCGCCTCCGACGCCCGGAGCCGATCAGCCGGCGACGGGGATGCGGCGGTAGCCCCGCAGCACGAAGGTCTCGCGTCGCTCCGGCTCATCGGCGAGCTGCAGGCGGGGCAGGCGCTCAAGCAGTCGGGGCACGGTCACGGACAGTTCGAGGCGCGCGAGCGGCGCACCGAGGCAGAAGTGGATGCCGGCGCCGAAGGCGATGTGGTTGTTGGGGTCACGCGTGACATCGAAGGCGTCGGCTCGTTCGAAGACCAGCGGATCGCGATTGGCGGATCCCAGCAGTGCCGCGATCCTGCCGCCCTCGCGAACGGTCACGCCACCGATCTCCACATCACGCGTGGCAGTGCGCTCGAACAACTGCAATGGGGAGTCGAACCGCAGCATCTCCTCGATGGCGCTGTCTGCGAGCCCGTAGGGGTCCCGCACCAGTTGTGCGAGCTGGTCAGGATGCCGGAACAACTGCACGAAGCCGTTGCCGAAGCCGTTGACGCTCGCCTCGTGGCCGGCGTTGAGCAGGAGCACCGCGGTGGCGATGAGCTCACGTTCGTTGAGCCGTTCGCCCGCCGCCTCCACCTGGGCCAGCGCGGTGAGCAGGTCCTCACCGGGATGGGCACGTCGCTCCTCGACGATCTCGGCCATGAATGCCGCGAACTCATCGGCGGCGGCCTGGGCCAGGGCCTCATCGGCCGCCGTGCGCGTGTAGTCGTACATCTTCACGATGCGCTGCGACCAGTGCCGCAGGTTGTCGCGTTGGTCCGCGGGCACACCCAGCAGCTCCGCGATGATGGCAACGGGCAACGGCTCCGCGTAGTCCGCGATGAGATCGAAGCTGCCGGCATCGACCTGCTTGGCCACCGCGGCGTCGATCAGGTCATCGGTGAGCTGCTGCACGATCGGTCGCATGCGCTCGATCTGCCCCCGCGAGAAGGCCTTCGCCACCAACGCGCGCAGGCGTGTGTGCTTCGGGGGTTCCGACTCGAGGATGGAATCCGAGTGCAGCCAGTTGAAGGTGTTCCACACGTCGTCGGGATGCCGATCGCGCCAGATGCGGCCCAGCGCCTTCGAGCGCAGTACGGCGTTCGCATCGGCATGGGTGCTCGCGAGGTGCATGCCCAGGCCCTCGTGCCAGACCGGCGCTCCCGACGCGCGCCACTCGGCGAACAGGGGATACGGATCTGCGACGAACGTCGGGTCTTCGAGATCGATGGTCACGGCTTGCATCCGCAAAGGCTATTGGTGAGCGCTTCGTGAGGGCGCAGGCAGCCGCCATACAGTTGCGCCATGGCGTTCGTCGAGTGGGCTGCGAGGCCCTTGGCTGACGGGCCGCACCTGATCGATCGACTCCCCCTCGACCCCCTGCATCCGCTGCTGCACGGCTCCCTCGCCATCGCCCTCGAGGTGCAGGACGGCCACATCGCCCGGTGCCGATTCGACGTGCACGCGAACCACCGCGGGGACGAGAAACTGCTCGAGGTACGCACCTACCCGCAGGGGCTGGCCCTGGTGAACCGCCACGGGTGGCTCACCGCCCCCTTCGCCGAGACCTTGTATGCGCGCATCATCGAGTCGGCACTCGGGCTCACCATCAGCGAGCGCGCCGGCGCCCTGCGCGACCTCTCGCTGGCGCTGAACCGGGCCGCGGTCGAGTGCTACTGGGAGCACCTGGAGGCGTCACTCACGGGTGCTCAGAACGACGCCCTGCCACGACGCGAAGGTTGGCTCGGCGAGCTCGAGACACTCACCGGGGCCCGCATGCATGTCACCTACGTGCGCGTCGGGGGCGTGGCCGCCGATGTGTCCGACGAGCAACTGCAGCGGCTCGCCGGTGCCGGTGACCCCGGCGTGGCCGCGGCCGCACTGCATGCGGCCGCCGCGCAGGGCGCCATCTCCGTGCCACTCCCGAAGGTGCTGCGCCTGCCCGAGGGCGACGCCTACGACGAGATCGGGACCCCGCACGGCGTCCTCGGCATGTGGGTGATCAGCCGTGGCGACAAGGTGCCGCATCGCGTGCACCTGCGCACCGCGGGCTTCGCCGCCCTGGCCGAACTCGAACGACGGGCAGTGGGCATGACGCCCGAGGCGCTGCTGCTGGAACTCGCGCGCACCCGTTGCACACTCGGCGAGGTGTCACGATGAAGGCCATGCCCTGGTGGCGTTGGGTGGCCGCCACCTTCCTCATCGTGGCGCTGTGGATCTACCCCGCAGCGGGGCTCGAGCTGCTGGCCAAACAGGCCGTGTCCGGTGCCGCCGCGTGGCAGCGACTGCTGCGGGACCTGGTGACGTTCATCCCCTTCCTCCTCGCCACCCCGCTGGTGTGGCGCTACGCGACCGGCCTGCCGGTCGCTCGACTGGTGAACACACGTGGGCGCATCGCCACCTCCCGCATCGCGACCGGCTTCCTGGCCTGGCTGGTGCTCTCGGCGCTGAGCACGGGCGTCGACTGGTGGCTGGAACCGACGGCCTACCGTTACACCTTCGTCGCCGCCACCTTCGTCCCCTTCGCCGTCGTGGTGGTGCTGCTGCTGCCCCTCCAGACGTCGGCGGAGGAGTTGTTCTTCCGGGGCTGGATCCTGCGCTGGGCCGAGGGCCTGCCGGTGGCGGCCCGGGTGGCGATCAGCGGCGTGGTGTTCGCGCTCCCGCACGCCGGCAATCCGGAGGCCGCCGGACGGGCAGCGGCTGCGCTGGCGGCCTGGTTCCTGCTGGGAGCCGGCTGGGCGTACGTGTCCGTCCGCGACGGTGGCATCGAACTGGCGCTGGGCGCGCACCTCGCCAACAACGTCTTCTCGCTGCTCATCGTCGGCTACGACGGGGCCGCCCTCCCGACGTCCGCCATCATGACCACCTCGTCGCTGGACATCTACGCGACGCTGGCCTCGCTGGTCGCCATGGTGCCGCTGTTCGCACTCGTCACGCGGCGGCGCTGACCTCAGTTGTCGAAGTTCATGCCGCCATGGTCATTGGGGCCGCCATGGCCGCGATCCAGCATGCGCGGCAGCGAACTGACGTCGGCCAGCGACTTGAGGTCCACCCCGATGTACGCGGCCACCGCCCGGATGCTCGCAAGGTCGTTCGCGGGGATGGGCAGTCCCCTCGCAGCGTCGAGGACGTCGCGAGGCGAGACGCGTGCCATCGCGGCGATCCGCAGGAGATTGCGCTGATCGGGCGTCAGCCTGGGCATCATGCGCATGCCGTTGCCGGGAAGCGCCCGATCGCGCCAGCGGTCCATCATGGAGCCCTCGACGCCCGCGGTCGCGGAGTCCCCGGGCGTCGCCGAGGAACTGTCGAGGGCCGACACGGCCGGTCCCGGCACCTGCGCGCCGGACGTGGTGTTGGCAGCGGGCGGTGCCTCGGGCGAGGGCAGACCGGTGGTGGCGTTCATCATCGTCAGGCCACCCAAGGTGCTCACGGCGATGCGCCCCGGATCGCCGCCTCCCGAGTGCAGGACATGCGCGTTGAGCACGGCAGCGCCGCCGCCGACCGCCAGCAGGCCGACGACCGACAGCACAGTGCCGATCTGACGCTTCATGGACTGCCCTTCGTTGTGCCCAACGGTACGTCCGGCCCGTGCACGAGCCACCCGCAAGGCGTCCAAGAATCGGTGAAGAAGGGTTCGCGATTCGTGCGGAGCCGGCATTCCCGGTCGCCTGTGCGCGGAACCCGCCCCGCTGCAGCCTCCTCGCCGGCCCCGGTGCGACAGGATGTACGGCATGAGAGTGCTCCTCATCGAGGATGACGCGGCCGTTGCTGCCGGCGTCGCGGACGGACTGCGAAATTCCGGGTTCCAGGTGCTGCACGTCTCGACCGGCACCGAGGGCGCGGCCAAGGCGGTGGAGCCCGACGGGCCCGACCTGGTGCTCCTCGACCTCGGCTTGCCCGACGTGGACGGCTATGACGTGTGCCGCAGCATCCGCGCCACCTCGCAGGTCCCGATCATCGTCATCTCCGCGCGCGACGACGAGATCGATCGTGTCGTGGGTCTGGAGCTGGGCGCCGACGACTACGTCACCAAGCCCTTCGGCATCCGCGAACTGGTGGCGCGCATGCGAGCCGTCACTCGACGCACCGGTGGTGACGCCCCGGCCGGCAGGAGCCCCGACGTCCAGCACCTGGGCCAGCTCACCCTGGACCGCCGCTCGCAGCGCGTCCACGTCGCCGGCGAGGAGATCGCGTTGACGGCGACGGAGTTCGAGCTGCTGTCCGTGCTCGCCGAGGATCCGGGCGCGGTCTACCGGCGCACGGAACTGCTCGAGCGTGTCTGGTCGACATCGTTGTACGTGACCCCGAAGACCGTCGACGCGCACATCGCCGCAGTACGTCGCAAGATCGGCCATCCCGACTGGATCGAGGCCGTCCGCGGCGTGGGCTTCCGACTCGAGATCCCGCGCGCCTGATGCGCAATCGACTGCTCGCAGCGTTCCTCTCGATCGCCTTCGCGATCCTGGTGATCCAGGACCTGCCGCTGGCGTCGTACCTGCAGCGGGTCGAGCGTGACAGTGTCACGATGTCACTGCAGCGGGACGCCTGGACGCTCGCCAGCGCAGCGGAACCCCTTGTCGCGCATGCGGATTTCGCCGGACTGGCGGCCATCGCCAAGGGCTACGCCGCCAAGACCGCATCCGGCGTGGACATCGTCGACGGCACCGGCACGGTGCTGGCGAGCACGCGCAGCAGCGAGCTCGGCTACGACTACAGCAACCGCGTCGAGATCTCCACCGCGCTCCATGGCACGGCGGTCATCGGCGAGCGGAACTCCGCTTCCCTGGGCGGCCGCATGCTGGTGGTGGCCGTGCCGATCCGCTCCGGAACCACCATGGCGGGCGCACTGCGACTCACCTACCCGGTCGCCAGCGTGGACGCCATCGTCGGCGAACGCATCCGCAGCATCTACTTCGCCGGGCTGGTGACCCTGCTCGTCGCGCTCACCGGCGCCATCCTCCTCGCGGGCGCGTACACGCGGCGCCTGCGCAGGATCCACGCCGCCACCGAGCAACTGGCGAGCGGCGACCTCACGGCACGCGTCGAGGCGGTGGAACGCGGGGCCTCCGAACTGCGCGGGTTGGAGGCTGCCTTCAACCTCATGGCCGCCCGCCTGCAGACCCTCGTGGAGTCGCAGCAGTCCTTCGCGTCCGATGCCTCCCACCAGCTGCGCACCCCACTCACCGCCCTGCGCCTGCGTCTCGAGAATGCCATGGACGCCGTGCAGGACGTCGACGCCACCGGGCGCTCGCTCGAGCAGGCCATCGAGGAGGTGCAGCGCCTGCAGGCGCTGGTGGACGGCCTGCTCGCCCTGGCCCGTCTGGAGGGACAGGCCATGCACGTCGACGTCGTCGAGGTGGACCCGGTGATCGCGGAACGCGTGGAGATGTGGCGGCCGCTCACCGACGAGCGGGG
>JAJXSV010000448.1 GCA_021784375.1 Actinomycetes bacterium
GGAATGTGCCGCGACGGCGGCTGTCTGCCGTGACATGGTGGTCCCTTCAGTGGCAGTGCGGTTCAGAGGAAGGTGCATCGGTTTACTCGGACCGTGCGTCCGTTGGTGTTCGTGCATCACGGGCGCGGTCGCGGAGCATGGCGAACGCGAATATGCCGCCGATCGCGAGGATGCCCAACCCCAGGACCGGTTCGGGGACGGGGGCCAGGGCCTGATTGATGGAACGGAAGATGCTGCCCAGCCAGTTGCCGATCATTACCTGACTGCGCGGCCCACTTGTCATCTGCCCAGAATCCGCCAGGTACAGGACGAAGCCGCCCATCACGGCCAGCGCTGCGGCGACGCCGAGGTTGATGGTGTTGGTGAGGATGTGTCGGCCGCCCGGCAGCGGAATCCGCACCGGACGTGCTCGCAGTATTCGTTTGCTGCCAAGGTCGAAGCGGTCCCAGAGCAAGGCCATGACGAACAACGGGAAGGTCATGCCGAAGACATAGGCCAAGCCGAGCGCAACGCCGGAGACGGGATTGGCCGAGAGGGCGGACAGCGTCATAACGCCGATGAGCACGGGTGCGCAGCAGGCGGATGCGACGCCGGAGAAGACGCCCAGGCTGAAGAAGCTGGCGCTGTCGCCACGACGGGTGTCGGGTGCTCGGATTATGGAGGGGAGGCTCCACATGCGGCCCGTCACAGACCACGCCGCGAGCAGCAGCATGAGCAGTCCACCCGCAAGGTAGAGCTCGCGGTGGTAGTGCGCGATGGCGGCGGACACCAGGCTCATGCCCAAGGTGATGGGCAGCAGCACCGACGCCAGGCCCGCTGCGAAGATCATGGTGAGCGGAAGCAGGCGCCATCGCCGGTTCTTCACGGCCACTGCCATATAGCTGGGGGCCAGGAACACGATGCAGCAAGGGGCGAACAGTGCTATCCCGCCGGCAAGGAATGCGGTGAGGATGGAACCACTCGTGAGCAGGTTGCTCATGCCGGCACCGCCGCTGCCCGAGCGGCCAGCAGTCGCCGGATCTTGCCGCGTGGCAGCCGGCCCTGGCTGAAGAAGACCCCGTCTACGAGTATCAGCGGACTGAGAGCAGCGCGATGCTCCTGCATCAGCGCGCAACCCTCGGGGTCGCGGATGTCGAGGATGCGGATCCGCATCGGATATTCAGCCGTCATCTCGTCCAACAGCTGCAGCGCATCGTGGCAGAAATGGCAGGCCTCGGCTTTCACCACCGTGATGTCAGCCAGCGGCCCACTGCCAAAATCAACGGTGTTCGACATCGTGGTTCCCCACTGTGGTAGCCGCAGGTAGCAGCCACCTGTTGTGCAGCCTCATTCGAGACCTCCCATCAACTGCAGCCAGCATGGTCCGCGCCGCTGTGCATTCGATGATGTCCGCAACAAGAAGCGATGAAGATCGACGGTCGTGGTGTGCAGCCAGCCGGTGCTCGACATCTCCATGCGTGCTTCATGTGTCCGAAGCGCAGGTAGACAAACGCCACCACTGCTGGTGAATACCACGGCGAATGCAGGCGGTGGCTGCGCCCTACGCGGCGGCGCGACGCAGTCGGAGTGAGTTCACGACCACGGACACGCTTGACAGGCTCATGGCTGCCGCCGCAATTGCTGGCGACAGCAGCACTCCGAACAACGGATAGAGTGCGCCGGCGGCCACCGGAATACCGATGGCGTTGTAACCGAAGGCAAAGCCCAGGTTCTGTCGCATATTGCGAACAGTGGCGCGGGAAATGGCCATGGCTGCCGCCAATCCGCGCAGGTCTCCCTTCACCAGCGTGACTGCCGCCGCCGCAATCGCAGTGTCAGTGCCAGTGCCCATGGCGACGCCCACATCAGCCTGTGCCAATGCCGGTGCATCATTGATGCCGTCGCCGGCCATGGCGACGAATCGACCCCGGGACTGCAAGTCACGAACTATCTGCAGCTTGTCCTCGGGCTTGACCCGGGCATGGAAGGCATCGAGCCCGACCAGCGCGGCGATCGCTGAGGCCGGGCCCTCTGCATCGCCTGTGGCCATGACAACGTGCACGCCGTCGGCGTGCAACGCAGCCACGGCTGCTGGAGTGCTTTCCTTGACGGCGTCGGTGAGCACGATGGCACCGATGAGGTGGCTGTCCTTAGCGACGTAGACCATGGTGCCGGCGGTGGCCAGTGTCACCACATCACGCGCCACGGTCACATGCTCACGGTCCATGAGGTCGCGACTGCCGACCAATATGGTCGAGGCATCGAGGGTGACGGTGACTCCCAAGCCTGGAATGGCACTGAAGTCCTGCGCCTGGCCGACCAGCAGGTTGCGGTCGCGTGCAGCCTCGAGGACAGCGCGAGCCAAAGGATGTTCACTGGCACCGTTCGCAGTTGCTGCGAGTGTGAGCACCTCATCACCGGTATGACCTCGTTCAGGCAGCACCTGCTGCACGGTTGGCCGGCCCTGGGTCAAGGTGCCGGTCTTGTCGACGACGATGGTGTCCACCAGACGCATGCGTTCCATGGCGGTGGCGTCCTTGAAGAGCACGCCCCTGCTGGCGCCTAGACCGCTGCCCACCATGATCGACATCGGCGTGGCCAGGCCGAGGGCGCAGGGGCAGGCGATGATGAGCACCGCCACCGCATTCACCAGTCC
>JAJXSV010000449.1 GCA_021784375.1 Actinomycetes bacterium
CCCGGAGACGCTCACGGCCACTGAGGATTTCGCGCGTGTCGGCCTGGGGCGCACCGTCGTGCGCACCACGGACCGCGCCGGCTTCATCGTGAACACCTTGCTCATGCCCTATCTGTTGAGTGCCATGCGCATGTTCGAGGCGGGCTTCGCCACCGCGGCGGACATCGACACCGCCATGACCGTCGGCTGCGCGCACCCCATGGGGCCGCTCACGCTGGCGGACTTCATCGGACTCGACACTTGCGCAGCTATCGCCGACGCCATGTTCGACGAGTACCGCGAACCGCTCTACGCGCCGCCACCCATCCTGCGTCGCATGGTCGAGAGCGGGCTGCTCGGCCGCAAGTCCGGACAGGGCTTCTACAACTACGCAACGGTGTAAGCCACGCGCAAGCATGGTTCCGGAACACAGCAGGACATCCGACAAGGCAATGGACAGGAGACGACGGTGAGCGAATTCCCGCTCTTCACGCTGGGCGAGGAGCATGAGGCGCTGCGTGAAGCGGTGCGCGAAGTGGTGCGCGACAAGGTGACACCGAACGCGGCGGAAGCCGATGAGACGAGCACCTTCCCGCACAGGTCCTATGAGGCCCTGGTGGCATCCGATTTCCATGCGCCGCACATCCCCGAGGAGTACGGCGGTGCCGGCGCCGACGCGTTGGCCACCTGCATTGTGATCGAGGAGGTAGCGCGTGGTTGCATGGCCAGTTCACTGATTCCGGCCGTGAACAAACTAGGCACGCTGCCCATCATGTTCGAGGGTACGGAGGCCCTCAAGCAGGCCTACTTCGGCCCGGTGGCACGCGGCGAGAAGCTGTTCGCCTACGGACTCTCGGAGCGGGAGGCGGGATCGGACACGGCGTCCATGCGCACGCGGGCCCTGCCTGACGGAGACGACTACGTGCTCAACGGCACCAAGGCCTGGATCTCCAATGCGCTGGTGGCCGATCTCTTCACCGTCTTCGCAGTCACCGATCCCGAGGGTCGTCGCGGTGCCAACATCTCGGCCTTCGTGATCGAGAAGGAGGACGCCGCCTTCGACGTGGGACCGGCAGAGCGCAAACTCGGCATCAAAGGTTCGCCGACCAGTGAGCTGCATTTCGTCAACTGCCGCATCCCCGCTGACCGCATGATCGGCAGGCCCGGTGAGGGCCTCAAACTGGCGCTGCGCACGCTCGACCACACGCGCGTCACCATCGGCGCCCAGGCCGTGGGTGTGGCGCAGGCGGCACTCGATCTCGCCATCTCCTACACCAAGGAACGCCGCCAGTTCGGCAAGGCGGTATCGGAGTTCGAGGGCGTGCAGTTCATGCTGGCCGATATGGCCATGGCCCTGGAGTCGGCGCGGCAGTTGATCTATGTGGCCGCCGCCAAGTCCGAACGCGAGGACGACGATCTCACCTTCTTCGGCGCCGCCGCCAAATGCCACGCCAGCGATGTGGCGATGCGCGTCACCACCGATGCCGTGCAGCTGCTCGGCGGCGCGGGCTACGTCAAGGATTTCGCCGCCGAGCGCTACATGCGGGATGCCAAGATCACTCAGATCTACGAAGGCACCAACCAGATCCAACGACTGGTGATGGCACGGCAACTCCTCAAATAGCCGGACCGGCGATCACGTTCCGTAGGGCCTCCCCGCGCGACCAGCGCCGCAACTGATCGGCCACCAGGGCGCGACCGCGCGGCAGGAAGGCCGCTGTGTCGCCGCCGATGTGCGGGGTGATGAAGCAGTTGGGCGTGGACCACAGCGGGTGGTCGGCCGGCAAGGGCTCGGGATCGGTGACGTCGAGTGCCGCCCGGATGTGCCCGCTGTGCAGGGCGTCAAGCAACGCCTGTGTGTCCACCACCTTGCCGCGTGCCGTGTTCACCAGCAAGGCACCGGGCTTCATGCGTGCGAGGAAGCTGGCATCCACCAGAGCCTCGGTATCTGCAGTGAGCGGGATGATGACGGAGACGATGTCCGCGAGCGGCAACAGCGCATCGAGCTCAGCCATGGCGTGCACCGTACCCAGCGCGTCGGTGCGTGCACTGCGAGCCAGGCGATCCACCTGCACCTCGAAGGGCGCCAGGCGCTGGGCAATGGCGGTGGCGATGTGCCCGGCACCGATGATGAGCACTCGTGAGTCGGCGAGCGCAGGACGGAATTCGTGGCGCCACTCCCCTTGGTGCTGGCGGTCGCGGTATTCGTGGAAGCCGCGTTGCATGGCGATCATGAGACCGACGGTGAGCTCGGCGGTTGACGCATCATGAACGCCGGCCGCGTTGCAGAGCGTGACGCCGGCGGGCAGGAAGGGAAGCACGTCGTCCACGCCGGCGGTGAGCGTCTGGATCACCTTGAGCCGTGGCATGCGCGCGATGAGCTCGCCCTCGCTATGGCCCGCGTAGTAGGCGCGGACATAGAAGGTGACCTTGGCGAACTGCTCGTCCGTCAGGCTGCCGTGCTCATCGAGCTCCACGAGGTTGGGCAGGTCCGCTGGCAGTGCCTCACGGATATAGGACGGCAGGGCAATGAGATCCACGTCCCTACTGTGCCCGATGCCGCGACCAACCCCCAGCGGGCGAATGGCCCCCAATCGCCTGCGCGCCCAGCACGAGCATGCCGTCGCTGGCAGGCATGTGCCAGCCGATACGCGG
>JAJXSV010000051.1 GCA_021784375.1 Actinomycetes bacterium
AATCGAGGACGAGCGCCTCGTGGGCGGCATAGAACTCAACGCGACGGAACTCCTCGGGGTCTGCACCGCACGCGGCCATGAAGGCGAGCGCGCGATCGATCTCACCGGCGATGCGCTCGTAGCGTTGACCCGCGGCCGAGTCCCGGACGAAGTCCTGGTTCCACGCATGCACCTGGCGCAGGTCCGCGTACCCGCCTTGCGTGAATGCGCGCACCAGGTTGAGGGTGGCGGCGGACGCGTTGTAGGCACGGACCAGTCGGTGCGGGTCCGCGCGCCGCGCCTCAGGCTCCCATGCGAGGTCATTGATGCCGTCGCCCTTGTACGACGACATGGTCACGCCTTCGCGCGTCTCCCAGGCGTTCGAGCGGGGCTTGAAGTACTGGCCAGCCATGCGTCCCACCTTGAGCACCGGCAGCTGTGCGCCGTAGGTGAGGACGATGGCCATCTGCAGCACCGTCTGCAGCCGAGCCCGGATGGAGTTCGCAGTGTTCGCGGCGAAGGTCTCGGCGCAGTCGCCCCCCATGAGCACGAACGAGCGACCCAAGGCGACCTCGCCCAGTCGGCTCAGCAGCAGGTCGCACTCGCCCGCGAACACCAGCGGCGGGCTCACGCGCAATTCGTCAAGGGCCGCTTCCAGCGCGACCTGGTCCGGCCATTCCGGCTGTTGCACGGCCGGCAGATCGGGCCATTCGACTTGGGATTGCATGGGCGAAGTGTATCGACGGCCCCCGGGACCAAGCCGCCCGGCGAGATGGCAACGAGGGCGCCCGCTAAAATCAGCCTGCACCGCGTGACTGGTTTCGCATCGAATCGAAGGGGCGCTCATGGCCATCAAGAAGGTTGCTCTGCTCACCGCCGGCGGGCTGGCGCCCTGCCTCTCCTCCGCCGTGGGCGGCCTCATCGAGCGCTACACGGAGCTCGCGCCCGAGGTGGAGATCATCGCCTACCGAGGCGGCTACGCCGGCCTACTGCGTGGCGACAAGATGCTCGTCACTCCCGAGGTCCGCGAGCAGGCACATCGCCTGCACCTGTTCGGTGGCTCGCCCATCCAGAACTCGCGCGTGAAGCTCACCAACGTCAAGGACTGCGTGAAGCGCGGCCTGGTGAAGGAGGGTCAGGACCCGCAACGCGTGGCCGCCGACCAGCTGGTGGCGGATGGCGTCGACGTCCTGCACACGATCGGCGGCGACGACACCAACACGGCCGCCGCTGACCTCGCGGCGTTCCTCGAACAGAACGACTACGGGCTCACGGTCGTGGGCCTCCCCAAGACGATCGACAATGACATCGTGCCGATCAAGCAGAGCCTGGGCGCCTGGACCGCCGCCGACGAGGGCGCGCGCTTCTTCGAGAACGTGGTATCGGAGCACAGCTCGAACCCGAAGATGCTGATCATCCATGAGGTCATGGGCCGACACTGCGGCTGGCTCACCGCGGCGACCGCGTCCTCGTACCGCAAACTGCTCGATGAACGGCTGTGGGTCGAGGACTTCGGCGCACCGCGCGCCACCCGCGAGATCCACGCCGTCTACGTGCCGGAGATCGCGCTCGACCTCGAAGGTGAGGCGGCCCGCCTCACCAAGGTGATGGACGAGGTCGGCAACGTGAACATCTTCCTGTCCGAGGGTGCGGGCCTCGATGCCATCATCGCCCAGATGGAGGAGCGCGGCGAGGAGGTGCCACGCGATCCCTTCGGCCACGTGCGACTCGACCTCATCAACCCCGGCAAGTGGTTTGCCGAGCAGTTCGCGCCGCTCATCGGTGCCGAGAAGGTGCTCGTGCAGAAGAGCGGCTACTTCGCCCGTGCGGCAGCCGCCAACGAAGTGGACCTCGCCCTCATCAAGCGTTGCGTGGACAAGGCGGTGGAGTCCGCATTCGCCGGCATCCCGGGCCTCATCGGCGAGGACGAGGAGCAGGGCGACGAACTGCGTGCGATCGAATTCCCGCGGATCAAGGGCGCCAAGCCCTTCAAGACGAACGAGCCCTGGTTCACCCACCTGCTCAAGGAGATCAACCAGCCCAAGGGTCGGACGATCGCCGCGCACTGATGGTGTGACGTATGCATGAGGGGGCGCCGGATTCCCGGCGCCCCCTCATGCATGCCCGTGAGGTCTCAGTTGCTGTCCTCGTCGGCGTCCGCCGCCTCCTCGGCCAGGGCGTTGACCTCTTCCACCGTCTCGGTCTCCGCCTGGGCCTGTTGCAGCGCGCGGGCCTTCGTCGCGTAGATATCCACGTACTCCTGCCCGGACAACGCCTGCAGCGCATCCATGACGCGATTCGTGATCGTCCGCAGGACGACCGGGTCCTTCGCCTGGTCAAGGAAATCCGTGACGTCGATGGGTTCGCCGTATGCGATCTTCACGCGCTTGATGCGCGGCCACACCTGACCGGTGGGCTGGATCTCGTAGGTCCCGATCATGGCAACGGGCACGATCGGCACTCCCGCCTCGAGGGCCATCCGCGCCACTCCGGTGCGCCCGCGGTACAGGCGCCCATCGGGCGAGCGGGTGCCCTCCGGGTAGATGCCGAGCAGGTCACCATTGCGGAGGATGGAGAGGCCGGTCTGGATGGCGGCTTCGGAGGCGCGTCCACCGCTGCGATCGATCGGCACCTGCCCTACGCCCGCGAAGAAGGCCTTGCTCAGCTTGCCCTTGATGCCGCGCCCCGTGAAGTACTCGCTCTTGGCGAGGAAGGTGATGCGTCGCGGTGCCACCAGTGGCAGGAAGATCGAATCGCTGAAGGACACGTGGTTGGACGCGAGGATGGCCGCACCCTTGCGGGGGAAGTTCTTGCGACCGATGATCTTGGGGCGGAAGAGCGTCCGCAGTACCGGACCCAACACGAACAACTTCAGGAACCAGTACAGCATGGGTGCAAGGCTACGACAGATGCTGTGCGGCGCGCACCGGCCGAGCGTCCGTGCCGCTCATCTCCGCGGCCGGCATGGCGTGCCACGATGTACGCATGACGCACAACTCGGCGGTCGCCCCGTTCTCCTCTGACGGCGGATCCACGGGCATCCTCTTCTGCCACGGATTCACCGGCTCCCCAGCGGCCATGCGGCCGTGGGCCGAGTTCATGTCACGGCATGGCTACAGCACGCGCCTGCCCCTGCTGCCCGGGCACGGCACCACTCCGCAGGAGTTGGCCACGACCGGTTGGCAGGATTGGCGTGATGCGGAGCGGTCGGCGTTCACGGAACTCCGCGCACGGTGTGATCGCGTGTTCGTCTTCGGCCTGAGCATGGGAGGAACGCTCGCCTTGCGGCTGGCGGAGGAACTGGGCGACGACGTGACCGGCCTGGCGCTCGTGAACGCTTCCGTGCACACCGAGAACCCGTTGGCTCGCCTCGCGAGGCTGCTGCAGTATGTGAAGCCGATGTTCCCGGCGATCGGAAACGACATCAAGCGACCCGGTGGCAACGAGCACGCATACGACCGCATGCCCGTGAAGGCCTTCGTGCAACTGCAACAGCTGTGGGCAGTGGTGCGAGCGGATGTCGCGAAGGTCGACCAGCCCACGCTCATCGTGAAGAGCGCGGAGGACCATGTGGTCGAGGCATCGAACCACGAATGGCTGGTCACCCACATCCCAGCGCAGGACAAGCAGGTCCTCATCCTGGAGCACAGCTATCACGTCGCCACGCTCGACAACGATGCCGATCTGCTGTTTCGGCGCAGCCTCGAATTCGTCCAGCGGGTCGTCCGCCAGACCTCCTAGCGGCGAGCCAGGTCCGCAGCGCCCACGATGCCGGCGTCGTTGCCCAGGGTGGCCAGGGCGACCTGCGCCAGTTGACGGTGTGATCGCGCGGTGAGGTGGTCCTCGAAGGAGCGCCTCGTGGGTGACATCAGGAGCTCTCCGGCATCGCTCACGCCTCCCCCGATCACGAAGGCGGCGGGGTCGAGTACCGCTGCGAGTATCGCCATCCCCCTGCCGAGCATGATGCCGACCTCATCGAAGGCCGCCAGCGCGACGGGATCGCCCTGACGAGCCGCTTTGGTGATGTGCTTGCCCTTGACGCCCTCCGGTGTCCCGTCTCCGAGCGCAAGCAGCACGGTGGCCTCGTCCCTACGCTTGCGGGCCAGGCGGCGGGCGATGCGGGTGAGGGCGCTTCCGCTCGCGTACTGCTCCCAGCATCCGTCCAGCCCACAACCGCAGCGGTGGCCGCCGTGCACGATCTCGATGTGTCCGACCTCAGCCGCCACGCCGAAGAACCCACGGAGCAGCCTGCCGTCGCTCACGATGCCGCCGCCGAGACCGGTGCCGATGGTGAGCAGCACCATGTCCGACACGCCTGCACCGCCACCGAAGCGGTACTCGGCCCAGGCCGCGGAGTTCGCGTCGTTCTCCACCACCACCGGGAGGCCTGTGACCGCCGAGAGCTGATTCGACAGTTCGACGTCGGCCATCGGCAGGTTCGGCGTGAACAGGAGGACATCACGGGAGGCATTGACGAAGCCCGGAGCCCCGATGCCGATGGCAGTCACTTCGTGCTCCTGGCGCAGGACCGCGATGGCCTCCGCCATGGCCGCGACCACAGAGGCGCTGTCCTCCGTCGGTGTCGGTCGACGCTCCTCGGCGATGATCACACCGGCCTCGTCCACGACGCCTGCTGCGATCTTGGTTCCACCAAGGTCCACTCCGATGGCCAATGACACGGGCGCTCCTCGCAATTCGGGTTGGGCCAAGCGTAGCCAGCGGCTGCACAGCGAGTGGATGGGACCTTCCGGCCGATTTTCGCTGCGCGCGATCACGGCAACGCTAGCGTTGCGGTGGGAGGGCACTATGCGCGAAATCCATGAGCCGGAGCTGGTGGCACTACCCGAGCACGGGAGCCTCACCGACTGCCTGCGCACGCACGCCACGAACACCCCGCAGCGCGTGACGATGGTGCGCCGCGTCGGGGACGCGTGGATCGACACCAGCGCCGCTGAGTTCCACGGACTCGTCCGGGACATCGCCAAAGGGTTGATGGCAAGCGGCGTCCGAGCCGGCGACCGGGTCGCCCTCATGTCGAGGACGCGGTATGAGTGGACGGTCATCGATTACGCGATCTGGTACGCAGGCGCCGTCACTGTCCCCATCTACGAGACGAGCGCACTCGAACAGGTGCAGTGGATCCTGCGCGATTCCGGGGCCGTGGCGCTCATCGTCGAGACGCAACGACACCTGGAGCTCGCACATCGCACGACGGAGACCGTGGTGACGAATCGCTGGGTCATCGATTCGGGTGCCTTGGAACAGTTGACGCTGGCCGGCTCAGCCATGGACGACGCCCTGTTGGACGAGCGCAGAAGCGCTGTCGACTGGGAAGACCTGGCGACCATCGTGTACACGTCGGGCACCACGGGCCAGCCCAAGGGCTGCGAGATCACTCACCGCAACCTGCAGTTCGTCGCCACGTCCGCGGCCTCCGCCATTCCGGAGGTGCTGAGCGACAAGGGGAACTCGACCATGCTCTTCCTGCCACTGGCGCACATCTTCGGACGGATCATCCAGGTGGTCGTGGTGGACCAGGGGTTGAAGTTGTCGCACGCGCCCGACGCGAGGAACCTCGTGAACGACCTCGCGGTCTCGCGCCCGACCTTCCTGCTCGCCGTTCCCCGGGTCTTCGAGAAGGTCTACAACGCGGCCCGGCAGAAGGCCGAGGGTGAGGGCAAGGGGCGCATCTTTGACCATGCCGTCCGCGTATGCATCGCCTACAGCAAGGCCACCGAGAAGGGACGTGCTCCCATCGGATTGTCCCTGCAGCACAAGCTGTTCGATGTGCTCGTCTACAGCAAGATCCGCGAGCGACTCGGCGGCAACGTGCGCTGGGTCATCTCCGGCGGGGCCGCGCTCGGTGAGCGCCTGGGGCACTTCTTCCACGGCATCGGTATCACCGTGCTCGAGGGCTACGGCCTCACCGAGACCACGGCACCGCTGTGCGTGAATCGGGTGCAGCGCTTCCGCATCGGTGGGGTGGGGCCCGCCCTTCCCGGCGTATCCCTGCGCATCGCCGATGACGGGGAGGTGCTCGGACGTGGCGACGTCGTGTTCCGCGGCTATTGGAGCAACCCCCGGGCCACCGCTGAGGCGATCGACGCCGAGGGCTGGTTCCACACGGGCGACATCGGGCGCATCGACGACGACGGCTTCCTGTTCATCACCGGTCGCAAGAAGGAACTGCTGGTGACCGCGAACGGCAAGAACGTCGCACCCGCCCCCCTCGAGGACCGCATTCGTGCCCACGCACTGGTGAGTCAGTGCCTGGTTGTGGGAGATGCGAAACCCTTCGTGGCTGCGCTCATCACCCTCGATGCCGAGGCGCTGGGCCCGTGGGCCCGCGCGCATGGCCTGCCCGAGACCTCGACTCCCCTCGATCTGTGCGCGAACGCCGACCTGCTCGACGACATCCAGCATGCGGTGGATGCCGCGAACAGCAAGGTCTCGCAGGCGGAGAGCGTCCGCAAGTTCACCGTGCTGAGCACGGACTGGACCGAGGCAGGCGGACAGTTGACGCCCTCGATGAAGGTGAAGCGGAACGTCGTGATGCAGGAGTGCGCAGGGGACATCGAGCGCCTGTACGCCACGGACTGAACCCGGGTCGCTCACCCGGTGCGGCTGCGGGCCGTCAAGCCCTGCGAAGGCCTCGTTCAGGCCCGGCTGCCAGACGCAATGGCGGCACCAGGCCGGATCCTTGGAGCACCTGCAAGGCACGCTGCTCGCGCGGGCCGAGTTCGACCGCCCCGACCGGCTGTGGGCTGGGCAGGGCCAGGAAGTGCGTGACGACGCAGTCGTCACAAGCCGGGCCGCGCATGTGGCAGCCCTCGCAACTGATGATCATGGTTCCTCCTCACTCCGCAGGCTACGAGGGGGGTCAGACAGGCCGTTCGCATCTGCGACTGTCGGAGGTGCCCCGTACGGTTCTCGCGTGGGCATCCAAATCGGCATCGACGACCTGGGGCAGGCGCTGTCCGCCTCCACCTTCGTCGTGGTCGATCTCGAGACCACCGGTGGCGCACCCGTCGATGCCGGCATCACCGAGATCGGCGCCGTGAAGATCCGCGGCGGCGAGGTGATCGGCGAGTTCCAGACCTTGGTGAACCCCGGGGTGTCAATCCCCCCGTTCATCACAGCGCTCACCGGCATCAGCGATTCCACGGTGGCTGGGGCGCCAGCACTGGCAGGCGTGTTCCCCTCCTTCCTGGAGTTCATCGCCGGCGCCACCCTGGTCGCCCACAATGCCGCGTACGACGTCGGCTTCCTCAAGGGCGCGGCGGCAGTGCTGCAACAGGACTGGCCGGAGCCGCGAGTCGTGGACACCGTGCGTATGGCGCGGGCCGCTCTGCCCTCCGGCGAGGTCCCCAACCGCAAGCTGCAGACCTTGGCCAACCACTTCGACGCACCGGTTCCGCCCACCCATCGCGCGCTCGACGACGCCAAGGCCACGGTCCACGTCTTCCACTGCCTCCTGGAACGACTGGCCTCGGCTGGCGTGGTCCGCCTCGAGGACCTGCTCCAACTGGGACCCCGCATCGCGGCTCGCCGCGGCGCCAAGCGGGCGTTGGCGGACGGCCTTCCCCACACAATCGGCGTGTACGTCTTCGAGGATGCGCACGGCAAACCGCTGTACATCGGCAAGTCGCGGGATGTGGCCAGCCGGGTACGCAACTACTTCGGTGCGGCCGAGACGCGAGACCGCATGGAGCGCATGCTCGACCTCACCGCCACGGTGCGCGCGATCCCCTGCGAGACAGACTTCGAGGCCCTGGTGCGCGAGCACCGCATGCTGGTCGCCCATAAGCCCCCGTTCAACCGCACCGGCGTGCGACCCGAGCGCAACGTCTGGCTGCGCCTCACCTCCGAGGCCTTCCCACGATTGTCCATCGTGCGCGAGCGGAACACCGGCAAGGGTCTACTGCATCTCGGACCGTTCGCCTCGCGGGCGGACGCCGAGTTGGCCCGCGATTGCATCACGGCCTTCGTGCCCATCCGTACCTGCCAGGAGCCGATCGGCTTGCGTAAGCCGAGGTCCGCCTGCGCTCTGGCCGACATGGGCCGCTGCGTCGCGCCCTGCGACCAACGCTTGTCGCGCGACGCCTACGCGGACACCACTCGCGCGGTCATCGACCTTTGCAACGGCAGCGGCAGCGAACTGGCCGCAGCCCTGGAGGTTCGCCAGCAGTCGTTGGCCGCGCAGGAGCGATACGAGGAAGCAGCAGTGGTGCGCGATCGGCTGCTCGCCTTCATCCAGGGGAACACGCGACGCCAGCGGTTCGAGATGCTGGCGGAGACCCCGCAACTCGTTGCTGGACGGCGCGAAGGCAATGCATGGGACGTCCACGTGCTTCGCCACGGACGCCTGGCGGCGGCCGGACGCGTGCTCGACGGCAGCGACCATCGGGCCGCGATCGCGGCGCTCGTGGCCGTGGCCGAGCAGGTGCCGCGGCGCCTGGCGGTGACCGCTGCCGACGTCCGCGAGGCGAACCTGCTGTGGGCCTGGTTGGAGAAGGAAGGCGTGCGCCTGATCGATGGCGAGCTGAGTTCTCCCCTGCCGTCGATGGAGCCGCTGCGGCGGCGCTTCGCCAAGGCGCTCGAGGCCCGCGAACAGGCGCACATGGTGCAGGAGTTGGAGTTCCGTCGCGAGTTCGCGCTGCGCCAGCGCAGCAGTACCCGACGTACCTAGCGGTTCGTGAGCGTCACCCAGCGGTCGAGCAGTCGCTTCGGATCGCCCGCAGCCAAGGTCGTACGCAGGGCCGGCAACTTCGCCATGATGGCCCCTGGCAGGTCCTCGGGGAGGTGCCCCAGCGCCGCGTCGAACGTCACCTGCGCAGCCGCGGCATTGAGCAGCACCGCCAGGACCACCCCCTGCAGACCCTCAGCCTCCGAGCCGGCGAGCACGCGCACTGCAACCTCGGCGTTGAAGGCCGGATCGCCGCCGCGGAGGGCGTCCGGGGCGAAGTCCGGCAGGCCATGCTCCCGCGGGTCGAAGCGGACCGGTTGCGTTGTCCATGACGGCCACATGGTGGTCGGCGCGAACACGGACACCTCATCGAGCCCGTCCTCGCCGTGCACGGCGATGGCCGTGGTGCCGCGCAGGCGCAGCGCGTCGATGAGGATCTGCGCCCGCGACGCATCCGCCACACCGAGCAGCTGCACCTTGGGACGGGCCGGGTTCGCAAGCGGTCCCAGCAGATTGAACACCGTCGGGATGCCGATCTCCCGGCGCGCGGGGCCGGCGAAGCGCAGCGCCGGATGGTACGCGGGCGCATACAGGAAGGTGAGCCCGATCTCCTCGAAGACCTCCCGCGCCGCCTCCGGCGACAATTCGAGCCGCACGCCCAGGGCTTCGAGCACATCCGCCGACCCGCACTTGCTGGAAGCGGCGCGATTCCCGTGCTTCACCACCGGTGTGCCGCTGGCGGCGAGCAGCAGCGCGGACATGGTGGAGATGTTCACGGTGTGTGCGCCGTCGCCACCGGTGCCGACCGGGTCCAGCGCCAATCCGGGGATGTCGACCGGCCTCGCGAACTCCAACATGACCTCGACGAGCGCCGAGACCTCCGCTGGCGTCTCGCCATGCATGCGCATCGCAACACCGAAGGCGGCGATCTGCGCCGGAGAGGCGGCGCCGGACATGATCTCGCGCATGCCCCATTGCACGAGGTCCGTGGAAACCGGTTCGTGACGAGTGAGCGGACCAAGCAGCGCGGGCCAGGTCATGATCAGGCGGTTGCCGTCGAGACACGCTGGCGCAGGAGCGTCGCGGCGGTCTCGGCGAGGACGACGGGATCGATCGGCTGCGGCACCACGCCCTCGGCACGGGACCAGGTCGCCAACCATCCGTCCGCCGCCCGTCCGATGAGCACGATGACCGGCGGCGCGTTGAAGACCTCATCCTTGATCTGTCGGCAGATGCCCAGGCCGCCTGCCGGGTGGGCCTCACCATCAAGGATCACCAGATCGACGGCCCCGTCGGCCAGCGTCCGCAGCACCACCGGTTCGGTGGCCACCTCGATGAACTCCAGCTTCGGCAACTCGGGGGCCACACTGGTGCCCAATGCCATCAGCACCTGTGTGCGGATCGACGCGTCGTCGCTGAACACCAACACCTTGAGAGACATGTGGCAAGTGTATGGCGCATGCGCCCTACCTCGCCTTGCGCGCCGCCGTGAGTCCCGAGCGCACGCGATCCGCTCCGACTCCGTCAGCCACGGCCGGGATCGGCACCCTCTGCGAGAGCCTGGCGCGCCGCCTCCTCACGGTCGAGTTGGCGGTCGATCCGACGGGCCTCACGGTCCGATGCCCGGGCCCACTGCACGGAGAGGGCAATGAAGATGAGGATCGACACCACCTCCCCAGCCGCCCACAGGATGCCGCCAGCAAGCTGCTGATCGGCAGCCGGGGTCGCCCCCCAGGTGCGGTGCTGGTCGAGGTACCAATCGGCGGCGATCAGGTTGTGCTGACCCATGATGGTGAGACCCAGGAAGGCGTGGAACGGCATGGTCACGAACACCGCGAGCATGCGCATCGCATGGCCCACACGGGGCATGGGATCGATGCCGATGAGTGCGAAGGTCCACAAGCAGCCGACCACGAGGAAGTGCAGATGGTTGAAGTTGTGCCACCAGACATTGCGCAGGGTCAACTCATAGAAGCCGGTGAAGTAGAGGCCCCACGGGTTCGCCACCGCGATCGCGCCCGACACGATGGGGAAGGCGAGCACGCGCATGTAGGTGGAGTGCAGCAGCCACATGAGCGCCCGGTGCAGTGGCCGAGCGAAGGTGCGGAGGGCGAGGGTCACGGGGGCGCCGAGGGCGAAGAAGATGGGGGCGACCATGGAGATGAGCATGTGCTGCACCATGTGCACGCTGATCAGCGTCGTGTCGTATGCCGAGATCGGCCCCTCGGTGGCGAGCACCAGGGTGCCCAGCCCGCCGCCGATGAACGAGATGGTGCGCCCCACCGGCCAACTGTCGCCGCGTCGTCTCAGCACTCGGACGGCCAGCAGGTACCAGAGCGCGCCGGCGAGGATGCCCACGGCGGGGATCCACTCCACCTGTGCCCACGAACTGAGCAGCGCACTGGTGAAGGGGGTGCTCGGGGCCACGTCGGACGAACCGTGCAGGGGGATCATGGCCCCATCGAAGCAGCCGCCGCCGTTCCGTCAAATAGGTCCAGCGGCCTGCCGCCCACCGCAGCAATCGTCGCCGATGACGCGCCTGCTCGGCCCCCTGAATAGATTCTTTAGACCTTTTTGCCACAATACGCACGTGTCCACTTCCGTCGCGCCCGCGCAACCCAGCCATGTGAACCGGCCCAGCCTGGTCTCGGTCGGCACCATCGTGTGGTTGTCCAGCGAACTCATGTTCTTCGCTGCGCTCTTCGCCATGTACTTCACGCTCCGGGCCATCAACCCGGACATCTGGGCGGCGACGACGACCCGGCTCAACGTGCCGTTCTCCGGGGCCAACACGTTGATCCTCGTGTCCTCGAGCATCACCTGCCAGATGGGCGTGTTCGCTGCAGAGCGTGGCGACGCCAAGAACCTGCGCCGCTGGTTCATGCTCACCTTCATCATGGGTTCGATCTTCATCGGTGGGCAGGCTTGGGAGTACGCGAACCTGGTCCGCGACGGCCTCACGCTGTCGTCGTCGGCCTACGGATCGGTCTTCTACCTCACCACCGGCTTCCACGGCCTCCACGTGACCGGCGGCCTCATCGCCTTCCTGTTCGTCCGGGCGAGCAGTTACGTCGGCAAGGTGTTCACGCATGGGCAGGCGACCCGCGCCATCGTCGTCAGTTACTACTGGCACTTCGTCGACGTGGTCTGGATCGGCCTCTTCGCGATGATCTACCTCATCAA
>JAJXSV010000450.1 GCA_021784375.1 Actinomycetes bacterium
GTGCGGCTCGGGCACCACCAGCGTCTTGCCGTAGCGCTTGTTGAAGCGCTGGGCCAGGTCACGCGACAACTCCAGATGCTGGCGCTGGTCCTCGCCCACGGGCACCGCGTTGGCGCCGTAGATGAGAATGTCGGCGGCCATCAGCACGGGGTAGGTGAAGAGCCCCACGTTGGTGCTCTCGGCGCCGGCCTTGGCCGACTTGTCCTTGAACTGCGTCATGCGGCCGGCCTCGCCGAAGCCCGTCATACAGGCCAGCACCCACATCAGTTCCGAGTGCTCGGGCACGTGGCTCTGCACGAAGACGGCGCCACGCTGCGGATCCACACCGGCCGCGATGAGCTGGGCATAGGACACCAGGGTGCGCTGCCGCACCACCGCGGGCTCGGTGGCCACCGTGAGCGCGTGCAGGTCGGCAACCCCGTAGAAGCAGTCATGGGAGTCCTGGAGCCGCGGCCAGTACTGCACGGCTCCCAGCAGGTTGCCGAGATGGAAGGACTCGGCGGTTGGCTGGATCAGGGACAGCACACGGGGGCGGGCGTTCATCCGCCTATTCTGGCAAAGGCTCCGGTGGCGCCGAAATCGCCGGCTCGATGCGCACCCTGGCCACCCGCATGCCCTCGACCGCCTCGATCACCAGCATGTGCTCGTCCACGGTGACCGACTGCCCCACCTCGGGCAGGCGGCCGGTGTTGGCGACGATGAAGCCGGCGACCGTCTCGTAGGGCCCCTCGGGCAGGACGATGCCGTAATCGTCGGCGAAATCCTCGAGATTCATGAGGCCATCCACACTCTTGGCGTCGATCACCTCGGCCACGTCGTATTCGTCGCGGATATCACCCACGACCTCCTCGACCAGGTCCTCCATGGTGACCACGCCCGCGGTGCCGCCGTACTCGTCCTCGACCACCGCCATGTGCGTGTGCAGCCGTCGCATCTCCGAAAGCGTGGGGATGACGGACTTGGTGCCCGGGAAGCGTGCGATCTCGCGCACCAGCTCCGAGACCCGCAATGAACGCTCGGACATGCCGGGCGCCAGCACATCGCGCACGTGCACGAAGCCGATGACGTCATCCGACGACTCCCCGGTGACGGGATAGCGTGAATAGGGCTGCTCGGAGACGAACTTGGCGGCCTTGAAAATGGGCATCTCACCGTCCAGGAACACCACATCGGGCCGCGGCACCATGACCTCGCGCAGCTCGCGATTGCCGGCTTCGAAGACCTCATCGATGAGTTCGCGCTCCTCGGCCGTGAGGTCCTCGTGGGTGGCCACGATGTCACGCAGTTCCTCACCGCTCATGGCCTCGCGATGCACGGTGGGATCGCCGCCCAGCAGACGCACGACGCCGTTGGTGGAAACGGTGAGCAGCCAGATCACCGGTCGCGTGAGACGGGCCAGCAGTTCCACCGGCCAAGCGGCGGCCAGCGAGATGGCCTCCGCGTTCTGGATGGCCAAACGCTTGGGGACCAGTTCACCGAGCACCAAGGACACATAGGCGACGGCCAGGGTGACACCCAGAAAGGCCATGGTGTGGGCCACCCCGCTGGACAGTCCCCAGCCCTGCAGGGTCGGCTCGACAAGGGGCGACAGTTCGGTGGCACCGAGGCCGGCACTCAGGAAGCCGGTGACGGTGACACCCACCTGGGCGGCGGCGAGAAAGCGCGTGGGGTTGGCCACCAACCGGGCCAGCACTTCACCGCGGCGGCCACGGTGCGAGAGCTGCTGCACCTGGCTCTCGCGCAGTGACACCAATGCGATCTCGAAGGCCACGAAGACGCTCGCCACCAGGATGAAGAGCAGGACGAGCCCGACGCGGGGCGCGATTTCGCTCATGACAACAGACTATCGGCCGCGCTCCGGCGCACCCCGTATAGCATCGAGGAATACGCCGGCGGAGGACCACGTGAGCAGATACGACTTCCCCACAGATCCCATTGCCGATGCGGCGGCCGTCGTGCAGGGCGAATGCTTCCGCATCACGGTGCTCACCGAGGGGCTGGTACGGCTCGAGTACGCGCAGGACGGCCGCTTCGAGGATCGCGCCTCCACCTTCGCCATCCGTCGACGCCTGCCGATTCCCGCCTTTCAGGTACAGGACGAGCCCGGCCGGCTCGTCATCACCACTGCGCGCTTCCGGCTGGTCTACGACAAGCGGCCCTTCAGCAGCGCCGGCCTCAGCATCGATGTGCTCGGTGGCATCGCCAATCACGGTGCGACCTGGCACTACGGCGCGGCGGTACCCGAGAACATGGGCAGCCATCCGAATCTGGGCGGCACCGCCCGAACCCTGGACATGATCGACGGTCGCGTCGACATGGGCGACGGCATCGCCTCACGCCTCGGCTATGCCGAGCTCGATGATTCTGCGTCGATGCTGTTCACCGACGAGGGCTGGGTGGCGGCACGTGATGGCAGCCGCCAGGACCTCTACGTCTTCGCCTACGGACACGATCATGCGCAGGCGCTGCAGGCGTTCTACGCGGTTTCGGGCTCCACGCCGCTGCTGCCGCGCTGGGCACTGGGCAACTGGTGGAGCCGCTACCACCGCTACACGGCGGAGGAGTACCTGGCCCTGATGCAGCGCTTCCGTGATGAGCGCATCCCCATCGCCGTGGCCGTCATCGACATGGA
>JAJXSV010000451.1 GCA_021784375.1 Actinomycetes bacterium
GAAAGGTTCGTGCACCCTTGAGCAGGATGTACTTCCAGGACGGCTTGGTCATCCGTGAACCCTATGGCCCGGCATTCGCCAAACGGTGGGGAAACAACACGACCCCACCTCAGTGGGGTCACAATGTGGAGCTTAGGGGACTCGAACCCCTAACCCCTGCCTTGCAAAGGCAGTGCTCTACCAATTGAGCTAAAGCCCCGTCGTGGCGTCAGGCGTTGTGCCATTCGCCGGCGGCGGTGTCACCCTTCAGGTACTTCACGAGATAGGTGACGATCCCCCCGAGCAGGATCAGTTTCAGGAGCTTCTTCATGACACCCTCCGTGCTGCGGAGTGGACCTAGGAGGACTTGAACCTCCGGCCTCTTCCTTATCAGGGAAGCGCTCTAACCGTCTGAGCTATAGGTCCGGACCGGTGATGACCAGCGGTGGCAGAGGCTACCCCATGACCGGCGAGGCGCCCAACTCCGCGTCCGGGAAGGGGCTATTCGTCCTCCACCAGCGTCACCTCGAAGCCGCCCGTGAGCGGCACCGTGGCGTTGTAGATGAAGGCGAAGACGGCGGCAATTGCGGTCATGACGATGGTCTCGAACACGCCGGTGAGCACCGAGAACATCACCACGAGCGGCAGGGTGATGGTGCTCGCGATGCCGCTGCTGGAGCTTCCGGAGCCGGTGACGTCACCCAGGACGCGATCGATGGCATCGAAGAGACCCAGCGCCGAAACGAAGACGTACAGCACACTCAGCGCCACCACGATGGTGGCGGCAACAGCCAACCCCAACAGGAAGGCGGTGCGCACCGCCGACCAGGGACTGATGGCCTCGACGCGCAGCCGCGCACGCCGCGACATCAGCCCTCACCGCCGGTTTCGACCTCATCCTCGACCATGATCTCGTCGGCTGCGGCATCTTCGACATCGGCTGTCTCCGCGTCCTCATCGTCATGCTCATCCGCGCGGGCCACCGCGATCAGGGTGTCGTCACCGGTGAGGTGCATGAGTGAGACGCCCATGGTGTCGCGACTGGTGCTGCGGATCTCTGAAAGTCGGGTGCGGATGATGACGCCGTTGGAGGCGATGGCGTAGATCTGGTCGTTCTCGCCCGCGATAAGCGCGCCCACCAAGCCGCCACGATCCTCGTTCAGTTTCATCGCGCGCACACCCTGGGTACCACGCCCCTTGGCATTCCACTCGTCAACACTGGTCCGTTTGCCGTAGCCCCCATCGGTGACCGTGACTACGAAGGAATCAGGTTTCACCACGTCAAGTGCCAGCAGGTAGTCGTCCTCAGTCTTGAAGCGCATGCCGATGACTCCTGAGGTGGCACGGCCCATGGAACGCAGGGAAGCCTCGTCTGCGGTGAAGCGAACGCTGTAACCCTTGCGGCTGATGAGCATGAGGTCATCGCTGTCACCGACCAGTTGGGCGCTCACCACTTCATCGTCGTCACGCAGGTTGATGGCGATGACGCCACCGGCGCGCGGTGAGTCGTACTCGGTGAGGCGCGTCTTCTTGACCAGACCTTGCTTGGTGGCGAGTACGAGGAACTGCGCCTGCTGATAATCATGCAGGTCCAGCACCTGGGCGATGCTCTCATCGGCCTGCAAGGCCAGCAGATTCGCCACATGCTGCCCGCGTGCGTCACGACCGGCATCCGGAAGTTCGTAGGCCTTCACGCGATAGACGCGACCGCGATTGGTGAAGAAGAGGATCCAGTGGTGGGTGCTCGTGACGAACAGATGGCTCACCACATCGTCCTGCTTGAGCGCCGCACCACGAACCCCACGCCCACCGCGACGTTGTTCGCGGTAGAGATCGGAGTTGGTGCGCTTGGCATAGCCACCATTGGTGATGGTGACAACGACTTCGCGCTCGGCAATCAGGTCCTCCTCGCGCATCTCGCCCTCATCGGCTACGAAGCGTGAACGACGCTCGTCACCATGGCGCTGCACGATGCCGTCGAGTTCCTCTCGGATGATCTCCCGTTGACGATCCTCGCTGGCGAGGATGCTCTTGTACTCCTTGACCAGCTCCATGAGCGCGTCGTACTCGTCCTGCAGCTCCTGGCGTTCCAGCGCAGCCAGTTTGCGAAGCTGCATGTCGAGGATGGCACGAGCCTGCAACTCGTCGATGTCCAGCAGGCTCTGCAGGCCGACCATGGCTTCGGCCGCTGACTTGCTGCGACGGATGAAGGCGATGACTTCGTCGATGCGGTCGATGGCCTTGAGCAGACCCTCGAGGATGTGGGCGCGTTCCTCGGCCTTGCGCAGACGGAACTTGGTGCGCCGCACGATGACATCGTGCTGGTGCTTGATCCAGTTGCTCACGAAGGCATCAAGGGTGAGTGTGCGCGGCACACCGTCCACCAATGCCAGCATGTTGGCGCCGAAGTTGTCCTGCAACTGCGTGTGCTTGTACAGGTTGTTGAGTACAACCTTGGCTACCGCATCGCGCTTGAGCACAATGCACAGACG
The DNA here is from genome assembly GCA_021784375.1 of Actinomycetes bacterium. The sequence goes on from JAJXSV010000451.1 coordinate 2,472, forward strand.
CATGCCGGTGCGGCCAGACGACTCGTCGCGCAGTTCCGAGATGCCACTGATCTTGCCGTCGTTGACCAGGTCGGCGATGCGCTGGGCGAGGTTGTCCGGATTCACCTGGTAGGGGAGTTCGGTGACCACCAGTTGCGTGCGACCGCGGCTGTCCTC
>JAJXSV010000452.1 GCA_021784375.1 Actinomycetes bacterium
AGGTGAAGGTGGCCGCCAAGACGGGATCCGGTGAGGTCTCGGGCAACAAGGCACCGGTCTCCTGGTTCAACGCATTCGCGCCCGCGAACAACCCGAAGTACGAGGTCGTGGTCATGGTCTCACAGGGCGGTACTGGCGCCGTCACCTCCGGCCCGAGCGTGCGCATGATCATGGAGGCGCTGTTCGGGGTCCACGGCTCCACCGTCGACCCGGCGCGTTCCGTGCTCGTCGGTGGTGCACCGGCCACCAAGTTGCCCACAGTGCGTGCAGATGGGACCGTGGTGCCGATCGCAGGGGCTGGTGGCAATTGGAGCCCCCTGGCCAACAAGAAGGGCACGAAGAAGTGACGCTGCTCGTTCGCCCCGCCCAAGGCTCGAGGTGGCGTCGCCATGATTGGGTGCTCACCGGCTCGGTCCTGACCCTGATGTTCATCGGCTCGCTGCTCGTCTGGTCCGCCACCCGCCCGCGGGCATTGGCGATGGGCGCCGACCCGCAGGCCTACCTGAAGAAGCACATCATCACCATCGTGCTGTCGATCGGCATGGCCTGGGTGGCGTCGCGGCTGGACTACCAATTGCTGCGTGCCTACGCGCCGATCCTGTACGTGGGCTCGGTGCTTGGACTCATGGCGGTGCTCGTGGTGGGAGCACGCATCAACGGACACCGCGCCTGGCTCGCGCTGCCGGGAGGGTTCACGCTGCAGCCTGCCGAGTTCACGAAGATCGCCTTGGTCGTCATCATCTCGTTCCTCCTGGCCGAACCGCACAAGCCGGATGCCGGTGTGCGCACCCGCGACCTGCTGCCCGTGTTCGGGATCGTGCTGTTACCGCTCGGCCTCATCATGAAGCAGCCCGACCTGGGCTCGGCCATCGTGCTCAGCATGACGGTGCTCGGGGTGCTCGCCGTCGGCGGAGCCTCGCGCAGATGGTTCGCGGCCATCCTCGTCGGCATCCTGGTCATGGGCACGGTCGCGCTGGCGGCACCTCACGCCCTCATGGGATACCAGAAGGATCGCTTCACGGTGTTCGTGAATCCGCAGGTGGATCCCAGTGGAGCCGGCTACAACCTGGCGCAGGTCCGCATCGCCATCGGTTCGGGCGGCTGGACGGGAACCGGCCTGTTCAAGGGCCCGCAGACGAGCGGTCGCTTCGTGCCTGAGCAGCAGACCGACTTCATCTACTCGGTGGCAGGCGAGGAGCTCGGGTTTCTTGGGTCGGGCCTCATCATCGTGTTGCTGGGGATCATCGTGTGGCGTGCGCTGCGCATCTCCGGCCGGGCGCCAGACGCCTTCGGCCGCATCGCCGCTGCCGGCGTCGCGGCCTGGATCGGCTTCCAGGCCTTCGAGAACATCGGCATGAGCCTGGGCATCATGCCCATGACCGGTGTCCCGCTGCCCTTCATCTCCTACGGTGGCTCCTCACTCTTCGCCCTCGCCATCGCCGTGGGGCTGCTCCAGCAGATCAACGTCGGCACCGACTAGTTGTTCTGTCCCGGGACGTTGGTTACGCGGGTGACGGGTGGTCGCCTGCCACCGCTACGCTGATCGCAGCATTCCTGCTTGCGGGTCGGGCCCGCCTCCGTCGAGGAGTCCCACATGGTCATGTCCGTCTTCCCCGAACTCGAGCGATTGCTGCCCTTCGTGCAGAAGCCCGTGCAGTACGTCGGCGGCGAGGTGAACTCGGTCGTCAAGCCCTGGGATGCGGTGGACGTGCGGTGGGTGCTCATGTACCCCGACGCCTACGAGGTCGGGCTTCCCAACCAGGGCGTGCAGATCCTGTACGAGGTGCTCAACGAGCGTCCGGACGTGCTGTGCGAGCGCACCTACTCGGTGTGGCCGGACCTGGAGGCACTGATGCGGGAGGCGCGGGTGCCGCAGTTCACCCTCGACGCACACCGCCCGGTCGGCGCCTTCGATGTGTTCGGCATCAGCTTCTCCACGGAACTCGGCTACACGAACATGCTCACCGCGGTCGACCTCGCCGGCATCCCGCTGCATGCCGAGCAGCGTGACGTGACGCATCCGATCGTGATCGCCGGAGGACACGCATCCTTCAACCCGGAGCCCATCTCCGCCTTCATCGACGCAGCCATCCTGGGCGACGGTGAGGAGGCGGTCCTGCAGGTCACCGATGTCGTGAAGTCATGGAAGGCGGCAGGCAGGCAGGGGGGTCGCGAGGGTCTGCTGCTGCGCCTGGCGACTGAGGCCGGCTGCTACGTCCCCTCCTTCTACGATGTCGAGTATCTGCCGGACGGACGCATCCGCCGCGTGGTTCCGAACCGCCCGGAGGTGCCGTGGCGGGTCGCCAAGCACACGGTCATGGACCTCGACGCCTGGCCCTACCCGAAGGCACCGCTCGTGCCGCTCGCGGAGACGGTCCACGAGCGTGCGTCCGTCGAGATCTTCCGCGGTTGCACGCGCGGCTGCCGCTTCTGCCAGGCGGGCATGATCACGCGCCCCGTGCGCGAGCGCTCGCTGGCGACCGTGGGCGCCATGGTGCAGCAGGCGGTGCGGGCTTCGGGCTTCGAGGAGGTGGGCCTCCTCAGCCTCTCGAGCGCCGATCATTCCGAGATCCAACAGATCGCGAAGTCGCTCGCCGATCGCTATGAGGGCGAGAACATCGGATCG
>JAJXSV010000453.1 GCA_021784375.1 Actinomycetes bacterium
GTGCCATCAACCGAAAGGAAGCCGTAGCCCTTTTCAGAGTTGAACCACTTCACCGTTCCAGTAACCGGTGTAGACATGCATATTTCCTTACTTCATGGGGCAGCGCCGCCCACGGCGGCACTGGGTCGTTCGTCGTGCAGTGCCCACGGAAGCAGGAAAAGCGATTTGGACCACGCTCAGCGTAGCGTCGGAACGGCCGCGCCACCTAGCATCCGAGCCAATTGCTCGTGAAATAGTGGCAAAACGGGCGCCCAGAGGTACCACGTTCGAGGCGGTTGGCTAGATGGACATGCCGACACGCTTGGCCGAGCGTGCCTTCTGTCGGGCATCGCGCATGCGACGAAGCCGCTTCACCAGCATGGGTGAGGCCTCCAGGGCCTCGGGCATGTCGATGATGGCGTTGAGCACCTGGTAGTAGCGGGTGGCGCTCATGTCGAAGAGTTCGCGGATGGCTTCTTCCTTGGCACCCGGGTACTGCCACCAGGTGTGCTCGAACTCCAGGACGCGGGCATCGCGCTCGGAGAGGCCGTGCTGGACGGGTGCGTCAACGTTGCGAGCCGCTTCCATTCCTGATCTCCCTCTGCCGGTTGGAACTGAGACTAGACGACGAACAACACGGTTGTCATTAGCCATCCCGACCAGCCGCCACAAGTCTGCGGCCACCCCCTGACAACGGCGCCGCACGATGACGACACAAACCCCGGGCCATGTGCAAGGCTTGGCCCGGAGCCCTTGCCATGCGTACCCCTGCCTTCCTCGAGCGCCTGACGGACAGCCGGCTGGTGCGACTTTTCGCAGACCGCTGGCAATGGGTGCGACAGGTCACCGTGACCTCCATCGCAGCGGCGCTGGCCTGGCAGGTCGGCGATGCCTTCCTCCCCCGCAACGGCGTGGTGGCAGCCATCGCCGCCACGCTCACGGTCCAGGTGTCGGTCCACAAGTCCGTGCGGGAGGGTTTCTCGCAGATTGTCGGCACCTCACTGGGTGCTGGTATCGGCCTGCTCAGCGAGCAGTTGTTCGGCCTGGGCTTCATCACCGTGGTGCTCACGGTGGGCCTGGCCTCAGTGGGGGCCCGTGCATTGCGCCTGGGCGCCGCCGCCGCCATCAATGTCGCCATCACCGCGCTCATCGTCATCGGGCCGGGCTTGCCCGAGAGCACGGCCTGGCACCGCCTGGGCTCCATCGTCATCGGCACGCTCATCGGCATCTCGCTGTCCTACTTCTCGCATCCCAAGTCACCGGCCGGGCGCACGGTTGACGAGATCGCCCAGCTGGCCACCTCGTCCGCGGAACTGCTCGGTGCCATGGCGCAGGGCGTCGCCGATGGCTTCGATCGTCACGAGGCAGCCCAGTGGCTGGCACGCGGACGGGTGCTGGTGGCCCGGGTGCCCCGCGTCCGGGCCCAGGCCGTGGAGGCCCGGGCCTATTCGCGCTGGTTCCCATTGGCGGAGCGTGCAGAGGCCGAGGATCTGTACATGCGCGCGGTTGCGCTCGACCATGCGGTGGCACAGGTGCGCAACATCGCGCGCACGCTGTACGACTCCGCCGTCGAAGGCGCGCTGCCCATGACCGTGAATCAGCAGATCAGCGACGCCCTCTCAACCGCCAGTTACGCGCTGAGCGCCAGTGTCGTCGAGTTGCAGGACAAGGACGAGACACCGCTGAATCCCTCCATCACCGAGGATGTACGTCAGGCCGGTGCCGACCTCGCAGAGCAACTCATCGAGGAACGCGGGAACGTCGACAACGAGCAGTTCGGGCACGGCATCTACATCGCCACCACCCTGGGCCGCATGGCCGATTCACTCGACCAGTCCTCACCGGCCCTGCGTGAGGTACCCGACCCGGGACCCCCGACGGAGGAGTTGGTGCTGAAGTTGCCGGCGGCCGTCAAGCGGCGGCCGCGGCGCCGGCGGCGCTGATCGGCCGCTCGGTACTTGCCCATACACGCGGGCACGACTCAATCGGTACTGCTCCCGGCACCCTACTCCTGTGCGGAATGGGCTGCATCAGCGCGAACCGCGACCACCTGGTCGCGGCCACGCTCCTTGGCCACATACATGGCCTGATCGGCGCGGGCGATGAGGGCGTCGGTGCTTTCACCCACCGTAGTCATGGCCACGCCGATACTCATGGAGGCCTGCAGCACCGCCCCCTCGAAGGTGATGGGTTGGGCCGCAGCCACACGGATCTTTTCGGCGATGTCGACCGCCTCATCCAGGGCGTGGATGTCGAACAGCATGACCAGCAGTTCATCCCCACCCGTGCGGGCAACCACATCGCTCGCCCGCACCGCATCGGAGATGCGGCTGGCCATCCGGCGCAGCACTTCATCACCGGCCGCGTGACCGAAGCGGTCATTGATGCTCTTGAAGCGGTCGATATCGCAGAACAGCACCGCCATGGCCAGGCCCGGCACGCGTGCATCACGCGTGACCTCATCCATGCGACGCAACGCCTCCCGACGATTCACCAGCCCCGTCAAGGCGTCGAACTGCGCCATCCGCTCCAACTCCGTGCGGGCCTGCACTTCCGCATCGATGTCGCGAATGCGCACCACGCGGAAGGACTCATGGGTGGGCGTGGCGGGCACCACCTGGCCAACTGCTTCCGCCCAGGTGTACC
>JAJXSV010000454.1 GCA_021784375.1 Actinomycetes bacterium
AGGTGGCGGTGAGAAACCAGTGCAGCTGCGAGTCGATGTCCCAGTGCGGCAACACCGCGACGGGATCGCGGTACTCAAAGCCGCGCCACACCGCTGCACCCTGCCTCATGGATACACGATAGGCGGCTGCATCCCGCGACACCGCGAGCGCACCCGGTTTGGCTGGGCGCTCTTAGTTCCGGTAGTGTCCCGCCTCGTCGCCACGCTCCGGTGTGGCGTTCGCGGACGTAGCGCAGTTGGTAGCGCATAACCTTGCCAAGGTTAGGGTCGCGGGTTCGAGTCCCGTCGTCCGCTCGGTGGCCCTCATGGGGGCTGGCCCGGTGGAATGGCCGAGAGGCGAGGCAAGGGACTGCAAATCCCTCTACACGGGTTCAAATCCCGTTTCCACCTCGATAAGTGCATAGGGTCGATTGGCGCAGTTGGTTAGCGCGCTTCCTTGACATGGAAGAGGTCACAGGTTCGAGTCCTGTATCGACCACCACACAGCCGAGTCCCGGATCTCCTCATGGAGAGCCGGGACTTCGTGTTTTGCGGCTAACGGTTCTGGATGGGCTCCCAGCCGCGTTGCGGCTTGCCGCCGGCTGCGGACTCAGGGTCGCGGCTGCGGTACACGACATAGGGCCGCGAGAGGTATCCGATGGGCACCGAGAACACGTGAACCAGGCGCGTCACGGGAACGATGGCGATGAGCAGCATGGCCACGATGGTGTGCAACTGGAACGACAGGGGCGCATGCGCCATCAACTCGGGCTGGGGTGAGAAATAGGCAACCGAGCGGAACCACACCGCAACCGATTCACGGTAGTTGTAGCCGCCGGGGTAGCCGCCAATACCGAACATCTGGACTGCCACGGTGTTCCACACGCCCAAGGCGGTGACGGCACCGAGTACGACGTACATGAGTTTGTCCATGCGGGTGGTCACCAGGAAGACGCGGAAGTCACGTCGACGCCGATAGATGAGCATCACCAGTCCCACCACCACGAACACTCCGGCCAGCGAGCCCAGGCCCACGGCGAACACGTGGTACAGGCTCTCGCTGATTCCGATGCGTGTCGTGAAACTCTCGGGGATCAGCAGTCCACCGATATGTCCGCCCAGGGCCAGCAGGATGCCGAAATGGAACATCGGCGAAGCGATGGAGAGCAGGCGGTTCTCGTAAAGCTGGGATGAACGAGAGGTCCAGCCGTAGCGGTCGTACTTGTAACGCCACACCATGCCGATGATGAAGGCCAGCGTGACCACGTAGGGACCTGCTACCCAGAAGATGGGACTGCTCATCATCGTGCTCCGACTCCTGTGCTTTCGGCTGCCGCATAGGGCTCCAGCCCCACCATTTCCGATGGCGGCCCCGCGGCAATCAGTGCCTGTGCCTCGGCTTCCGCTTCGTGACCCGCGGGCACCAACGCCAGCAGCACGCTAGTGAGTTCACGGTACGGTGATCGTGCATCGCGCATAGCGGTATCGAGCACGACCAGGCCGCTGCGATGGGACGACAGCACACGCTCCCCCGCCTGCAGATCCGCAACCGCACAGAACTGCAGCAGGGTCGGCAGGAAGTCGGGCAGCTCATCCTCGGAGGGGACCCAGCCCTGCGAACGGTAGAGATGCTTGAATTCCACGATGGCCATGCCCCGACGACGGGTATCGCCGTTGAGGTAGTACGACAGATACAGGCAGGCTCGACGTTTGCGATCGAAGAGCTCCACGTAGTGGCTCTGCGCATCGAGCAAGGGCGTCGCATCCAGCCACGCGATGAACGCCGTGAGCCGTGACTGCGAATGCTCATCGAGCGAACAGGCCAGGTCACGGACCCGCAGCATCAGCGAAGTTGTGACCGCATCCGGATACTGCAGTAGCAGAGACAGCACTGCATACAGTCGCTGGCGGTGATCGTGGTTCACCTTGTCACATCTCCTTCTCGAGATCCGCCTGCTTGTCGGCGCGTGCACGCTCCCTGGTGAGATGGAAACTCTCGATGGCGACCGGGGTAACGCGCGTCTCCCCCACCACCGAAACCGGACCGCCCGGCATCTCCTCGAAGTCCACGGAGCAGCCGGGCAGCGACTCGTCAAGACGAGCCGCAATCTCCTTGTGCGCCGTCGGGATGACGTAGCGATCCTCGTACTTGGCCACTGCCAGCAGGCGGTACATCTCGTACAGGCTCTCACCGTCCATGCCCACCGATTCCGGGATCGACTCATCGAAATCGCGGCCCAGGTTGTAGTCACGCATGTACGAACGCATGGCCGCCAGCTTGGCCAGCACGTCACGGATGACCGTGGTGTCACCGGCTGTCATCAAGTTGGCCAGGTAGCCCAGGGGGATGCGCAGCGTGTCGATGGCGCCGAACATGTTCCTGTGGTCCTCGGCGTCGTGGCCGCTGCGGCTCAGCGCGTCCACGATCGGCGAGAGCGGCGGGATGTACCAGACCATGGGCATGGTGCGGTATTCCGGATGCAGCGGCAGCGCGACCTTGTACTCCTTGGCCAGCTTGTACACCGGCGACTTCTGCGCTGCCTCTATCCAGTCCTCGGCGATGCCATCGTGACGGGCCTGCTCGATGATGGCGGGATCGTTGGGATCGAGCAGCACGCTCAGTTGGGCTTGGTAGAGATCCTGCTC
>JAJXSV010000455.1 GCA_021784375.1 Actinomycetes bacterium
TCTCCTCCTGTGCGATGGAGGCGTGGGCCGGCACTTTGGTCAGGACCGTGGGCTCGAAGAAAAAGCCGGGACCATCGAGCGCCGAACCACCGAGCGCGACCACCGCCCCTGCCGCCACCGCCTCGTCAACCAGTCGACGGACCTTGGCCACGGCTGCTTCGTTGATGAGCGGGCCCAGCTTGGTGTCAGCCTCGGTGCCACGGCCCACGCGATAGGCAGCCATGGCCTCTGTCAATCGTGCTGAGAACTCAGCGGCTACAGCCTCGTGCACCAGGAAGCGGTTGGCCGCGACGCAGGCTTCTCCGCCGTTGCGCAGTTTGGCCATGAGCGCGCCGGCCACGGCCGCGTCCATGTCGGCGTCCTCGAAGACGATGAAGGGGGCGTTGCCACCCAACTCCATCGACACGCGCAGCACCTGCTGGGAACTGGCGGCCATCAGCCGACTGCCCACTGCAGTGGAACCGGTGAAGGAGAGCTTGCGCAGGCGGGGATCGGTGATGAGCGGACCGGTGACACCGCCGGGGTCGGTGGTGGGAAGCACGTTCAGCACGCCCGCGGGTAGACCGGCCTCCACCATGAGTTGCGTGAAGTAGAGGGCTGTGAGCGGGGTGAGTTCCGCGGGCTTCAGGATCATGGTGCAGCCGGCCGCGACCGCGGGCGCGATCTTGCGGGTGGCCATGGCCAGCGGGAAGTTCCAGGGCGTGATCATGAGCGAGGGCCCCACCGGCCGCTTGGTCACGAGCAGGCGCGTCGCTCCGTCGGGGGAGGCCGCGTAGCGTCCGGAGATGCGGGGCGCCTCCTCTGAGAACCAGCGCAGGAACTCGTTGGCGTACGCCACCTCGCCGCGTGATTCGGCCAGTGGCTTGCCCATCTCCATGGTCATGAGCAGCGCCAGATCCTCGCTGCGTTCCCGCACCAGTTCAAAGGCGCGACGCAGGATCTCGCTGCGCTGACGCGTGGGCGTGTGCGCCCAGCCCTCCTGCGCGGCGTGTGCTGCAGCCAGTGCTGCCATGCCGTCCCCGGGGCTGGCATTGGCAACGCGCGCCAGCATGGAACCGGTCGCAGGATCCTGCACCTCGAAAGTGGCGCCGGTCTCCGCGTCGCGCCACTCGCCGCCGATGAAGACACCGGTGGGAGTGCGACGCAGCAGGTCGGCTTCCGCTTGGGCGTCGCTCATGCTGGCGTCGCCTGCAGGCGCAGCGGCGAACCCATGAGGTCCTCGTAGAGCTTGATGGGGGTCATCTCACCGGCGCGATCACCGTACGAGGCCTTGGCGCGGCGGTAGACCTGCTCGACCAGTGCCGAAAGCTCTGCAGGCACGCCCACCGAGCGCGCGAGATCGATGGAGAGGCCCAGGTCCTTGCAGGCCAGGGCGATGGCAAAACCCTCGTCGTAGTCACCGTCGTTGAGCACGCACATCACGTCGCGTTCGATGAAGTTGGAGTTGGCGGGGCTGGCCACCAGTGAATTGCGCAGTACGGCCAGATCGACGCCAGCTCGCACGCCGATGGCGAGCACCTCCGCCGTCGCGACGAGATGTGAGAACCACAACTGGTTGATCATGAGCTTGACGGCGTAGCCGGCGCCCTTGCCACCTACGTGCAGGATGCGCTGGGGGTCACCCATGCCCTCCAGCACCGGACGCACGCGTGCGTAATCATCAGCACTGCCACCCACGAAGATCTGCAGGGTGCCGTTGGCGGCGCCCACCGACATGCCGGACACAGGGGCATCCAGCAGGTGCAGTCCGCGGTGGGCGTTGGCGGCCGCGATCTGATCCACGGGCTCGGGCACCGAGGTGGACATGTCGATCCAGGTGCCGCCGTCCTTGATGCCGGCCAGAATGCCGTGCTCGCCGGAAGCGACTTCTGCCACGTGGCGCGGCGTCGGGAGCATGGTGATGACGAGGTCACTGGCGGCGGCCACGGCGGCTGGGCTGTCCGCCCAAGTGGCGCCCATCCCGATCACCTCGTCGGCAGCGGCGCGGCGAACATCGTTCACCACCAAGGGGAAACCGTTCTTGGCAAGGTTGCGGGTCATGCCCGAACCCATGCTGCCCAATCCGATGAAACCGACGGTCGGCTGGTTGGTGCCCATCAGGCATTGCTCCCTGGTGTGTAGAAGGGGTTGGTGACGGAGTGACGCGCGGCGAGCACGTCATCGAGCTGGGGCAGGTGGTTGGCGCCATTGCGCAGTGCCGTCAACATGGCGGTGCGGTTGTTGCGGTAGACCTCGTCGGCATCATCGGCACCCGGGTTCACCCAGACCGCGGCGATGACCACATGGGTATCGGCCTGCTCGGCGGTGATGATGCCCTCGGCCACGGCGTCGGCGACACCGCCTGCCACACCGGCCTGGGCCGGACCCCACTGCATGAGCCCGTGGGTGTCGTTGGCGGGGGCCGCCTTGGTGACAAAGAGCGTGAGCGGCTTCACCGGCAGCGAGGGGCGCAGCACGGCGACGAAGGGCACATGTCCCTGGCTGGGCGAGGCCAGTGCGGTGGCCCAGGCGCTTCCCGCCGGACCCTCCCGATGGCCGAGGACGGTGTTGATGTGGGCGGCATTGACGCCGCTGCCTTCGAAACACTCGCCGATTTGGACGGTCGCAGCGTGGGCTTCCGACA
>JAJXSV010000456.1 GCA_021784375.1 Actinomycetes bacterium
TTCCGCCGCCCCTTCTACCGGTGGGGCAAGGTGATTCCCGGCAACGGCGCCAAGGACCTGGCCTGGATCGGTGTCGACGGCGTCGAGGTGGGCAGTGACAAGTGGAACTCGCCCGACACCCGCACCATCGGCATGTTCCTGAACGGCGCGGCCACCGGTGCCGCAGCAGGTGCGGCAGGTTCCAGCTTCCTGATGGTGCTGCACGCGGGCCCCGAGGCCGTTCCGTACCGGCTGCCGGGGGCGCCCTATGCCAGTTCATGGGAGACCGAGATCGACACCGCAGACCCGGGCGGCATCTCGCGCCCGTATGACGCAGGTGCCACCCTGCAGCTGCCGGCGCGCAGCGTGATGGTGCTTCGAGCGCTCTAGCGGTCAGCGCGGCAGTGCACCGAAGCACAGTGCCGGCAGCCGACCCCGCAACTCCGTCCACTGCCCGCGCAGCCAGGCGCGATCGAAGTCAGGCACCGCATCGGCGACCAGCGTGGCACCGATCCCCAGTTCGCGCTCCACCATGCGCTGCAGCACTGCTGACCAGTGCGAGCTGCCCACTGCGGACTCGCGCGCCCGATTGAGCACGACGGCCACTCCGCCGGGAGCGAGTGGAAGGCGTTCGACGACCGTGCACAGTCGCACCATCCCCAACGGCGTTGCCGGCGCCACCAGCACAATGCGATCGGCACGCAGCAGGATCGACTCCCGCAGGGTCGAGCCCGCGCCGCAATCGACGACCACTTCCTGATAGCGGCCGGCAGCGGAGTCAAGCAGCCGCAGCAGCTCACCATCGCTGAGATCCCCGGCCTCGGCCGCTGTAAGCGTGACCACCGGCGGATGGCCATCGGTGCTGCCGGCTGCCACCGCATTCAGGCCGGACGCCGTGGCCGGCAGTCCCAGCATGAACCCCAGGGCCGGATGCGCGGTGTCGAGGTCGATGAGCAGGGCGCCAGATCGCGCCGTTGCATGCAACAACGCCACTGTCGAGGTACCGACGCCGCCGCCCACTCCCATCACGGCCGTCACAACACCGGACCGAGTCGAGGTCGGTTCTTCGCCGCTCCCGTCCAGCACCGGAGTCAGAGCAGCGAGTTCCTCGAACAGGCTCACGAAATCGCAGGCGTCGAGCTGGCGGCAGTCCAGCCCGGAGGAGTCCAGCCAGGGAGGCCGTATGGAGTCGAGCAGCACCACCACGTGCGCACACCGAGCGAGCGCGAGCACCGGCTTCTCCGCGAAGCCGCGCAGCGCGGGGCTGAGTACGACGACCGGGGCACAGACGCCGGCGCTCGCATCACGCTCCAGACCGCTCACATCCACATAGCGCTTGGCGATCTCCGTATCGGCTGCATCCGCTGCCGCGGCCAGCAATCGGCGCTCCCATGCCACTTCACCGCAGGCGATGGCGATGCGCACGCTCATCGGTCCACACGCGCCAGATCGATCTCGCCACTTCGCAGAGCGAGCACCAATGCCCTCACCTGCGCCGGTGGCACCGCGAGCACCATGCCCTGACCGCCTCCCACATCCGACGTGGCGACGCCCAGCACGCGCACCGCGTGCAGTACGCGTGCGGTGGAAACCAGGTTGGTGCTGCTCGTCTTCGACGACCACCACACGTCGACGCGCTGGCCACGACGGAGGTCGGGCGGTGCATGGAGTTTGGCCACCGGCACCGACACTTCATCGAGCTTCGGGCTGTGGGCCGTCAGCGCCGCCACGGGCAGCAGTTCCCCGGCACCGATGTCATGTTTCAGCGCGCGGCCCACCACCGCAGTACCAGCGCCGGCATAGCCGCCGCCATCGATACTCACCTCACTCAGGTGCACGTCCGAGGAGCCGATGACGGTGCCGGCCGTCAGGCTGTGCGACAACCTCCAGACGGTGGTGCGTTGAGTCGCGCGCTGCATGAAAAGTGCCCCGATGATGGTGGCTGCGATCATCAGCGCAATGCCGGCGATAACCCGTGGCTCGTGGGTGATGGTGCGCATGGCTGCCTCCTTGGTGGAAGGTGATTGTTCGTCACAGCGGGGAATGGTGGGCCCGACATCCACAGGGCCGGCCCTTTGATGGCCCGATCGGCTCCTTGCTGGCCATCATCGGCCGGCCTTGAATCCCCCGCAGGAGGCCGCATGTTCCCGTTCCTCGGACCCGATCCGGTGACGTCCAGCTGGATGATCGCTCTTGCCGGTGTCTTCGTCCTAGCCGTCGCCATTCCCCTGTTGCGCTTCGCAGTTGCGCTCTGCATCCATGCCTACGCAGCGCTGTCCGGCCGGCATCACCTTCATCGCACCGCCTCAATGGTGATGCCCCGGACTGCGCAGCTCATCGGCAGTCTGGTAATCGGCGTCACCTCCATCGCAGCGCCGGCCATGGCAGCCGGGCATGACGCATCGCTATCCAGTGTCAACCTCGACCGGGACGCCGGCGCAGGCGCCAGCGCAGCGTCTGCAACCGGATCCCACGCGGTCACGACAGCCGCACAGCCGCACATCAACCTCGATCGTGATGCCGGTGCGGGGCAGGTTGCGCCCTCGCACGCACCGGCAACGGCCAAGCGCAACCTGCAGCACGCCAGTCGCACCCACCCGCCAGCACCTGCGACGCACCGCAGTGCGGGCG
>JAJXSV010000457.1 GCA_021784375.1 Actinomycetes bacterium
GCGTCCAGCAAGGCCCGGTAGCGCAGTTGGTTAGCGCGCCGCCCTGTCACGGCGGAGGTCGCGGGTTCAAGTCCCGTCCGGGTCGCGTAAGCGCCGATTCGCTTTGCGGGTCGGCGCTTTTGCTTCCCCCCGCGGGCGTCCAGTTGCTGGTGCGAGGGTTCCGCGGGTAGGCACCGTATGCAAGGCTTGGCGGGCTCACGAGAAGGTGGTTGTCCGTGGACGCTGCCGGGCGACCTGCCCGCAACCGGACCATGGACGGAATTGCGAGATCTTGCTCATGACTGAGGGATGGATGCACGACACCGCGGTGATCGTGACCGGCGGCCGACCGGAGAGCCGGTTCGTCGACCGGGAGCTGTCCTGGCTGCACTTCAACACGCGCGTGCTCGAACTCGCCGAGGATCCCGATCTGCCGCTGCTCGAGCGCGTGAAGTTCCTCGGCATCGTCACCAGCAACCTCGATGAGTTCTTCATGGTGCGCGTCGCGGGCCTGAAGCGGCGCATCGCGGCCGGCATCGCCACCCGCTCCGCCACCGGCGCCCTGCCCCGGGAGACGCACGCCGCCGTGCTCGCGACCACACGCAAGTTGATCGAACGCCAGACCCACTGCTTCCTGGAGCAGGTCCTCCCGGACCTGCGCGACCAGGGCATCCACATCGCCCGCTGGCGCGACCTCACGGAGTTGCAGCAGCGGCCGCTCACCGAGTTGTTCCACGCCAAGGTCTTCCCCGTGCTCACTCCGCTGGCAGTGGACCCCTCACATCCCTTCCCGTACATCTCCGGCCTCTCGCTGAACCTGGCGGTGGTCGTGCACAACCCGCTCAGTGGTGCCCGGCTGTTCGCGCGGGTGAAGGTGCCGCCGTCACTGGACCGCTTCGTGCCCATCACGCCCGGCGCCAGCGTCTTCGTGCCACTCGAGGACATCATCGCCGCGCACCTCGACACCCTGTTCCCGGGCATGGTGCTCGAGAGTTACAACTTCTTCCGCGTCACCCGCAACGAGGACGTCGAGGTGGAGGAGGACGACGCCGAGAACCTGCTCACCGCGATGGAGAAGGAGCTCCTGCGTCGCCGCTTCGGCCCACCGGTCCGGCTGGAGGTGGAGGACTCCATCAACCCCTCGCTCCTGGCGACGCTCGTCGAGGAACTCGATGTGACGCCTGCCGAGGTGTTCTTCGTGCCCTGGCCCCTGGACCTCCGCGGGCTCAATGTCATCGCCGAGCTCCCGCGTGAGGACCTCCTGCTGCCCGCGTTCGTGCCGAAGACCGCCGCCGGCCTGGTCACCGTGGAGACCTCGTCGGCACCCAACGTCATGGAGGCCATGCGCAAGGGCGATGTGCTCCTGCACCACCCCTACGACTCCTTCTCCACCTCCGTGCAGCTGTTCCTGCAGCAGGCCGCCGCCGATCCCCAGGTGCTCGCCATCAAGCAGACGCTGTACCGGACGTCCGGCGACTCGCCCATCGTGCAGGCGCTCATCGAAGCCGCAGACCAGGGCAAGCAGGTCCTGGCCCTGGTGGAGATCAAGGCCCGCTTCGACGAGGAGGCCAACATCGAGTGGGCGCGACAACTGGAGCAGGCCGGCGTCCACGTCGTGTACGGCGTGCTCGGCCTGAAGACGCATGCCAAGCTGTCACTCGTCGTCCGGGACGACGGTGATCGCCTGCGCCGATACGTGCACACGGGAACCGGCAACTACCACCCCAAGACCGCGCGCTACTACGAGGACATCGGCCTGCTCACGACGGACACGGCGATCGGTGACGACGTGGCGCAGCTGTTCAACCAGCTCTCGGGCTTCGGCATCACCACCAACTACAAGAAGCTGATCGTGGCGCCCCAGTTCCTGCGCAACGCGCTCATCGAGCGCATCAACCGCGAGATCGAGCACCACCGGGCCGGACGACCGGCGAAGATCACCTTCAAGTGCAACTCCATCGTCGACGAGGCCATCATCGACGCCCTGTACGACGCGTCTCGCGCGGGCGTGCCCATCGACATCATCGTCCGCGGCATCTGCGCCATCAGGCCCGGTGTGCCCAACCAATCGGAGACCATCCGCGTGCGCTCGCTACTCGGGCGGTTCCTGGAGCACAGCCGCATCTACGCCTTCCTCAACGATGGCCACGACGACGTCCTCATCGGCTCGGCGGACCTCATGCACCGCAACCTCGACCGCCGGGTGGAGAGCCTGGTGCCGATTGAGATCCCAGCGCACGTCGAGCGCATCAAGGAACTGCTCGAGTTCGGCGCTGCGGACACCACGGCCTCCTGGCGCATGGACAGCAACGGCAACTGGAAGCGGGTGAAGCGGGACGGTAGCGGCCTACCCCTCGCGGATTACCAGGAGACGCTGGTGGCCCGGAACCGCGGCAAGGCGATGAAGGCGGAGTGAGCATGGCGATCCCCGAAGCCGCAGGCGCGCCGCGCATCTTCGCCGCCGGTGTGGTGGCACTGCGGGGGGCGGGCAAGCGCACCGAGGCGCTCGTCATCCACCGGGGGGATCGCAACGACTGGTCTTTGCCCAAGGGCAAGGTGGACCCGGGGGAGCGGCTCGCCGCGACCGCGGTGCGGGAGACCCGTGAGGAGACCGGCATCGACGTGGTGCT
>JAJXSV010000458.1 GCA_021784375.1 Actinomycetes bacterium
CGATCTTGAGCAGCCCGCGCTCGTTGAGCAGCTGCGTCAGGTGTTCGTGGGAGAACTGGCCGGACTTGGCCTGCCGCCAGACCTTCCAGATGCCGGCCAGAATCACCAGGTTGAGGATGCCCACCAGGTACAGGAAGAAGGCCGAGACAGAGGCGCCGATGAGGCCCCCGGTCTGTGCGAAGTTGTGCTGGAACTTCACCGCCTGCCGGGCGGCGAAGGCCACGAAGACGGATAGCGCCATGACGATGGTGGAGTGCCCGAGCGAGAAGAAGAGGCCCACCGCCAGCGGCTTCTTGCGCATGGCGAGCATGAGCCGCGTGCTGTCATCAACGGCGGAGATGTGATCCGCGTCGAAGGCGTGACGCAGCCCGAAGGAATAGGCGAGCGCACCGGCGCCCGCGTAGACCAGGCCGCCCTTGCCATCCACCAGGTCGTGGTACTGCGGTTGGGAGTTGAAGTAGATGAACAGCCCCCAGCCCACGATGTGCAGGCTGGCCACGACGGCAATGATGCCGATGAGGGTGGGCACCTCCTCGCGCGTGAAGCGCAGGTGTTGGCGGATCATGAGGCGACGTTATTGCAAAGAGTTTGCAATAAGCAAAAGCCGCGCGCAGACCACCGGGCAGGGCAGGGGCATGCGGGGCAGCGCGCGTTGACCATGGTGGCTCAACGCGCGCAAGCGCGGGGATTGTTCCCCGCGCTGCCCGATCAGGAGGCCAGATTGCGCATGACCCGCAGGAGCACCGACATGGAGGCCAAGGTGGGCTCATCCAGGGCCCCGATCTCAGCCAGGGTGGCCTTGGCGCGTTGCACCGCTCCCCGGTTCGATTCCTCCCAGGCATCCACCCGCTGGGCGGCCGGAAGGTCGGCCGGGCTGGTGCGCGCGATGCGCTCAACGATGGAGGCGGTGGCCGCGTAGAGGTCGCTGCGTAGGGCCAGCCGCGCCAGGGTGTCCCAGCGGCTGTCACGACGCAGGCGGGTGATGCGCGTCAATGCCGGATCCACTTCGTAGCGCTCGGAGAACTCGTAATAGAGGGGCAGGATGGTCTCGGGCGATTCGCCGCAGTTGCCGGCGATGCCGAAGACGTCGAGCAGCGCGAAGGAGTCCAGCAGGCTGACGACGGCCGCCGCCAGTTCGCCGGGCACACCGGCGCCGACATGCTCGTCACGCAGAGCCTCAAGGTTGGCTCGTTCCACACCTCGGATATGCAGCGGCACCTTCGGCGACCACATGGCCACGAGTGGCTGCAACTGCTCGATCATGCCGGCCACGTCGATGGCCGATCCGTAGCGCTGCAGGATCCAGCGGGTGGCACGATCCAGCAGGCGACGCATCTCCAACTGCATGCGATCCTGCTCAGCGGTGGACACGCGGTTGTCGAGCGCATTGACCCGATCCCACACCGATTGCAGGCCAAAGACCTCGATGACCACGGTTGCGGCTTTCACGACATCCACGGCCGGGGAGTTGGTCTCCTCCATGGCGCGGTAGACGAAATTGATGCCGCCGATGTTCACGATGGAATTGCAGGTGACGGTGTTGATGATCTGCGCGCGCAGGGGATGGCGGTCGAGCAGATCCGGGTAGCGCTCCACCAGGGTCCTGGGGAAGTAGCGGCGCAGCATGATCGAATACCAGGGATCCTCAGCCAGCCCGCCCTCCGACAGTGCGTGCACCAGCGAGATCTTGGAATAGGCGAGCAGCACGCAGAATTCCGGCGAGAACAAGCCCTGTTGTGCAGCTGCACGCGCACCCAGTTCGGCATCCGAGGGCAGGTATTCCAGTGCCCGATCAAGCAGCCCGGACTTCTCCAGCTCGGCGATCATGCGCCGATCCACACTCAGCATGCGGGACGATTCCGTGCGCGCCAGACCCAGGACCACATTCTGGCCGTAGTTGTCGGCGAGCACATGCTCGGCCACTTCCTCGGTCATAGACGACAGCAGGGCCACCCGTTCGTCCGGGCTCAGGCTGCCGCTCGCGAGCAGGGGCTGCAGCAGGATCTTGATGTTGACCTCGTGGTCCGAGGTGTCGACGCCGGCCGAGTTGTCGATGGCGTCGGTGTTGATGCGTATGCCTGCCCGCGCTGCTTCGATGCGACCCAGCTGCGTGCATCCGAGGTTTCCACCCTCCCCCACGACACGGCAGCGCAGTTCATCGCCGTTGACCCGGATGGCGTCATTGGCTTTGTCGCCCACCTCGGCGTGCGACTGTGAGCGGGCCTTCACATAGGTGCCGATGCCGCCGTTCCAGAGCAGGTCAACTGGCGCGCGCAGGATGGCCGCGATCACTTCCGCCGGCGAGAAACTGTTGCGCTCGCCGGTGATTCCCAACGCAGCCATGGCCGGAGCCGACAACTCGATGGACTTCATGGAGCGGGAGAACACGCCACCACCCGGGGAGATGAGCGAGGCGTTGTAGTCGGCCCAGCTGGACCGAGGGAGTGCGACCAGGCGTTGACGCGCGGCCAGGCTGGAGGTGACATCGGGGTTGGGGTCGATAAAGATGTCACGATGGTCGAAGGCGGCGATGAGATGGAGGTGCGGCGACAGCATCATGCCGTTGCCGAACACGTCACCGCTCATATCGCCGATACCGACAGCGGTGA
>JAJXSV010000052.1 GCA_021784375.1 Actinomycetes bacterium
CTGGTATGTACTCGACGACTGCTGGTAACGAAACGGTGACCGCGAGCGATCCGAGTTCGTACTACGGCGCATCGCCCGCCATCACCATCAGCAAGCTCACCAATGGGGTCGACAGTGCCACCATCCTCGTCGGTGACACCGTCACCTGGACCTACCTGGTGAGCAACACCGGCAACGTGACGCTCACGGGCATCTCAGTCAGCGACAACATGCTGGCGCCGAGCGCGGTCACCTGCACCAGTGGCAGTTTGGCCATGGGTGAGTCGGAGACCTGCACCGCCACCGGCATTGCAAGGGCTGACTGGTACCGGAACATCGGTACCGCGAGCGGTGGCTTCGGTGGAGAGGCCTACACGGCCAACGACTGGAGTTCGTACTTCGGGGCCAACCCCGGCATCAGCATCGTGAAGTCCCCGGCCTCGCAGTTCGTGACCTTGGGCGAAACGGCGACGTTCACCATCCTGGTGACGAACACCGGAAACGTGCCGCTCACGAATGTCACGGTGTCCGATCCGCTGGCTCCGAACTGCAACGCCAGCCTCGGCTCCATGGCGGTCGGTGACACGGCCACCTACAACTGCACCTTGGCCAACGTCCAGACCAGTTTCACCAATGTCGCGACCGGAACCGGCACCTACGGGTCTACCACGGTGATCGAAACCGGCACGGCCAACGTGAATGTCGGTTGGTACGGGCGTACTCCGGGCTACTGGAAGAACCACCCCAGCCCTTGGCCCGACACTTACACGGCAACGCTGTTCGTCCAGGACATCTTCACCATCCCGGGTGCGTTGCTGAACAAGAGCGGCTACCTTGACCTCTCCGGGCCAAAGGGCGAGGACACCCTCCTGGATGCGCTCGGGTACAAGGGCGGATCCACCCTTCAGGGCAAGGCGCAGATCCTGCTCCGGGCCGCCGTGGCCGGCCTGCTGAATGAGGCTTACTACGGGAACCTCTACCCGCCGTACAACAGCACGACCGAGCTGATCGCAGCGGTGGATGCGTGCCTCGCGACCGTTGACGGTAGTGCCTACACCACGCTGGCCTCCATGCTCGACTACTGGAACAACGGAAACCACAACTCCCTCTAGCAGTCAGTTGACAATCACTGGCCCATAGCCAGGGAGTCCGGGTCGACCTCCCAGAGGACCCGGACTCCCTGTTATGTGCACGGAGCGCATTTCCACGACACGTCAATGAAACCCGCGGGTCTCCTTGCCAGTAACCGGCATCGGCTGTTTGCATGTGCCCACCAACGAATGGAGTCGACATGGCAATGGCAGCGACCGGTGTGCTCACCACCAGCCTCCGCGGATCCCGCGTCCGCGACGCAGCGCTCGTCGTGGGCGCAACCGCCTTCATCGCGATCAGCGCGCAGCTCAGCATCCGCCTGCCCTTCACGCCAGTGCCGATCACGGGCCAGACGCTCGCCGTCCTGCTCACTGGCGCGGCGCTCGGCACCACCCTCGCGCTTGCATCCACCTCGCTCTACCTGGCCTTGGCACTGGGCGGCCTGCCCGTGCTCACGCCCACGGCGACGGGTGCACATCTCACCGGCTCCGCTGTGCTCTCCGCTCCCACCCTCGGCTATGTCGTCGGCTTCATCGCCGCTGCCTGGCTCGTCGGCGCGCTCGCAGAGCGCGGCCTCAGCACCTCTCCCCTGCGCGTGGTCGCCACCATGGTCGCGGGCAACGCCGTCATCTACACGTTGGGTCTGCTTTGGCTGCACCACGCACTCTCTGCAAGCTGGGCCAACACCTTCGCCTGGGGCATGACGCCCTTCCTCATCGGCGATGCGGTGAAGATCGCCATCGCAGCCGGCCTGCTGCCCACGGCGTGGAGGTTCGTGCGCTGACCCGCAGCGCATCGCCCGCCGGTTAGGCTGCCGGCATGACCGAGCACGTACCGGCTTGGCGCCGCGAATCGGCCGGCGAGTTGCGCTGGCCGGTGACGATCGTCGTTGCCCTCACGGTGGCCGCGCAGCTCACCATCCCCGACAGTTTCTCGCTCGGCGATTCACGTCTCATGCCGGTGATCGAGTTGGTCATGCTGGCAGCATTGGTGGTCCTCAACCCCGGGGCGATACGCAAGCCGCATCTGCACCTGCGCTGGCTGTCCATCGCGCTCACCGCCGCGATGTCGATGAGCAACGTGGTCGAGGCGCTTCGGCTCGTCCAGTCGATCCTCGAGGGCACAGCGTCTAGCGACGCCTTCACCGTGTTGCGGGTCGGCGGCACCATCTGGTTGGTGAACATCGTGGTCATGGCCCTCTGGTACTGGGAGCTCGACCGCGGTGGCGCCTCGGCGCGCGCACGCAACGTCCACGACCGCACCGACTTCCTGTTCCCGCAGATGACCTCGCCACAGTTCACACACATGGATTGGGAACCGGCCTTCATCGACTACTTCTACACGTCGTTCACCAACGCCAGCGCCTTCAGCCCCACCGATGTGCTGCCACTCACGCGCTGGGCGAAGATGCTGATGATGCTGCAATCGGTGGTATCTCTGACGACGGTCGCACTCATCATCGCCCGCGCCGTGAACACGCTGCGCTGAGCCGACGCTCCGGGCCGGAAGGCGGAGTGAAGCGCCTCCCAGCCCTTCCTGCCAAGGCGCTCCAGCCTGACAGGAGCGCCTGCCCAGCTGCCATCAAACCTGCAGCACCGCGGTGCGCGTGCGCACCTCGCGGAATTGCGCGTGGCATGACCGATCCGCAGGGGGGTCGCAATCACCAACCCTTGACCGGTAGTTTCGGCATAAGGAGTTGGGGGACTCGCAGGCTCGGGGGAGTCGGGACGGACAAATGGGATTTCATCTCACGACTGGAAATGCACAGGTCGTCTTCTACCTGATCGTCGTGCTCGCCGTGCTCAGCCTCATCCTGATCGCAGCAGTGATCCTGTTCAAGATGACGCGCGATCGCTTGGAGCGCAACAGCGCTGCCTTGCAGGCGCGCATCCAGACGGTGTGGGAGAGCGGCGATGCGGCGCAGCTGCGCACCGTGGCCGAGGAGATCGACCGGGGTGGCGTGCACCAGCAATCGGATCTCACGCTCGTCTGCAATCGCACCGCCGGCGCATCGTGGTGGACGCCCGAGCGGGAATCCGAGGTGCAGCAGTCATTCATCGACGCAGGCCTGGCTGCACGCCTGCAGCGCCAATTGACTGGGCGCAACACCCTCCGACGGGGATTGTCCGTGTACCTCGCGGGATTCCCCTGCTGGCACGTGGACCCGGCGGCCATCGAGAGTTTCACGCTGGACGAGGAGCCCACCATCCGCATGGCTGCGGTCGGCGCGCTGGAGCGCATCGCGACACCGCCCGCCGCGGATGCGCTGATCACCGCCCTCGAACAGCAGCACCTGGCCCGAACACGAATCATCGAGCGTCTCGGCCACGATTGGGCGGTCCCCTCCATGCTCACCGCGATGGACAAGCCGGGCCAGACCTGGGAGATCCGGAGCGACCTGCTCAGGGCCATGGCAATGGCAGCGGACGCACGGTCCATCGAGCGCGCGCTCCTGTCCGCCACCAGTGACTACAAGTTTGAACGCATGCAGGCCATGCGCGTCCTCGCAGCCACCTATGCGAAGGCCAACGACGAGCAGAAGTGGCGCATCTCCATGGTCGCGGTCAAGACCGCCCATGATGAATTCGCGAATGTCCGCAGCAACGCCATCGAAGTCCTCCGCCAGATCCCGGAGCCGATCGAGTTCGACATGCTCGAGGGGCTCGTCGGCGACCCGGATTGGTTCGTGCGCCGCGGCGCGGCTCGCGCCCTCGTGTCGCTCGGCGAGGAGGGGCGACGCAGATTGACCCGTCTCGCAGCAGGTATCGATCCCTTCGCAGCACAACGGGCACGCGAGGAGCTGGCAATGCATGCGGCATTCCCGGACTACCAGCAGGCAGGTGCGTGATGGGAACGGGCAGGTTCAATCACCAGGGACTCGAGTGGCTGCAGACGATCATCGTCGGCTACAACCGATTCCTGCTCTACTACCTCGCCGTGATGCTGGTGCTCGCGGGCTTCCTCGTGCTGGTGGGCTGGCTTTCGGTCAACCACTACGTGCGCATGCGCCCCCTTCGCGACTACCGCCATGTCGGCACGAGTGCGCTCTCCATGCCGGTGAGCATCATCGTCCCCGGCTTCAACGAGGAACTGAACATCGTGGAGTCCGTGCGCTCACTGCTCGCCACGCAGTTCAGCCAGATGGAAGTCATCGTGGTGAACGACGGCTCCAAGGACGGCACTTTGGAACGCCTCAAGGCGGCGTTCAACCTGGTACCTGTGGAGCGCACGCCACGATCCGGCCTCCCCACGGCGCCGGTGCTCGAGGTCTTCGCCTCACCCGTCGATGCCCGGGTGCTCGTCATCGACAAGCGCAACGGCGGCAAGGCCGATGCGCTCAACGCCGGCATCAACTACGCGCAGTACCCGCTGGTGAGCGCCATCGACGCCGACACCATGCTGGATCCCGGGGCACTTGCCCGCCTCGTCTGGGAGTTCCAGTCGCATCCCGACACCGTCGCCACCGGCGGCATCGTGCGCATCGCCAACGGCAGCACGGTGAAGGATGGCCGCTTGGTGTCGATCGCCACGCCACACCGTGAGTTCCTTGCCAATGTGCAGATCGTCGAGTACCTGCGTGCTTTCCTGGGCGGCCGCCTTGGGTGGTCTCGCATGGGCATGCTGCTCATCATCTCGGGCGCATTCGGACTCTTCCGGCGCGACGTGCTGGTGGCCGCTGGCGGGTACAGCAACGAGACGATCACGGAGGATGCCGAACTCGTGCTCCGCATCCGTCGGTATCAAGCGGACCACGGGCAACCCTGCCGCATCACGTTCTTCCCCGACCCCATCTGCTGGACTGAGG
The DNA here is from genome assembly GCA_021784375.1 of Actinomycetes bacterium. The sequence goes on from JAJXSV010000052.1 coordinate 4,877, forward strand.
CGCCGACCACGGTCAAGGCCCTGGTGCGGCAGCGCGATCGCTGGCAGCGTGGCCTCGGAGAGACCCTGATCCGCCATCGCGGCATGCTGTTCCGGAAGAAGTACGGGCGCATCGGTTGGGTGGCGCTCCCCTACTTCTGGGCCTTCGAGTTCCTCGAGCCGCTCATCACCGTCACCGGCATGATCGTGACGACGGTGGCGCTGCTGTTCGGCTTCGGCGATCTCCGCATCTACCTCCTCATGCTCACCTTCGCGTTCGCTTACGGCTACTTCATCTCCATGGCCATCATCCTGTTGGAGGAACGAGCGTTCCGGCGCTACCCCAACTGGGCCGATCTCCGCCGCATGACCACGGTCGCGCTGCTCGAGAACTTCGGATTTCGCCAGTGGCAGTCATTCGTGCGTGCCCGGGCCATATTCCGCATCCGCTCTCGGCGGAGGCAGTGGGGCGAGCAGAGGCGCGTCGGCTTCACCCGGGCCGCAGACCAGGCGGACACCAAGGCATGAGGCGCACAGCCATCAGCGCGGTCATCGCCGGACTGCTCGCCGCGCTGACGGCCTCATGCGGAAGCAGCGCCACTGCTGGCGCCCCCATCTCCTGGGCGCCCCGACCCGTGCAATCACAGGGCCTCTCGGTGCTTGCCAGCGCGGGCCTGGTGAACGGGAAACCAGAACTCGCACTGCACACACAGCATGGCGACGTCACGTTCTGGGGCGGCGTGAACCTGGGCACCACGACACCCGGGCACAACCCCGGTGAACTGGCGCTCCCCCGCGCACTGCTGCGCCAATGGTTCCCGCAGATGGCCGGCATGGGTATCCGCTTCATCCGCGTCTACACGATCATGCCACCCGCGTTCTACGAGGAGCTCGCCGCCTACGACGAAGCGCATGCGACAGCTCCCCTCTACCTCGTGCAGGGCATCTACCTTCCGGATGAGTCGTACGCCGTGCGCGGCACACTCTTCGACCAGCCGGCAGACAGCGCCTTCAGTGCGGAGATCGCGGACGCCTCGGCCGCGGTGCACGGCACGCTCGTCCGGCCACCGCAACTCGGACGCGCATACGGCACATGGACCGCAGACGTGCACAAGTGGGTGGCCGCCTGGATCGTCGGCGCCGAACTCAGTCCCTACGGCGTCGCGCGCACCGATTCGCTCACCGCCACCCAGCCCTTCCACGGCACCTACTTCACCTCCACACCGGACAGCACCCCGACTGAGCGCTGGTACGCCCGCCACATGGACGAGTTGGCGACGGCTGAGGCGGCGCACCATGTAAGCGCGCCCATCGCCTTCGTCAACTGGCCCACCACCGATCCCCTTGCCCATCCGGTGGAACCGAACCCCAGCGAGGACATGGTGTCGTTGGACGCGAACCACGTTCGAGCCACCGCCGCCTGGCCGGGGGGAACCTTCGCCAGTTACCACGCGTACCCGTACTACCCGGACTTCCTCCGCTTCGAGCCGGACCTGCAGCGGCCACTCGCGAACGGCAGGACCGATGCCTACCTCGCCTACGTCACCGCCTTGCAGGCACACCACGCGCAGGTCGGTATGCCAACCCTCGTATCCGAGTTCGGGGTTCCCTCGAGTCTGGGGTCAGCGCACTACGGCACCAACGGTCGCGACCAGGGCATGCACACCGAGGCACAGGCGATGGCGATGGATGCGCAGATGATGCGGGGGCTGAAGCGCCAGGGGCTGTCTGGTGGCTTCCTCTTCATCTGGGCGGATGAATGGTTCAAGTTCACCTGGAATACGCTCCGCCGCACCACCGTTGCGAATGCAGAACGGCGATCGCTCTGGCACGATCCGCTGACCAATGAGCAGTGGTTCGGCATCCTGGCCATGGATCCCCTGACCAGTGGCTGGAGCACCCCCTACGAGAGGGCCACCGGGCCATTACGCACGTTGTCAGTGGAGCACGACGCGGCGTACGTCTACCTGGAACTCAAGTTGGCCGCGAGCCTGAGGAAGCCCCTCACGCTCGGTTTCGACATCGTGCCGGGCGGACGTTCACTCCCGACGGCCGCACCGGGCGCCGGTGCCAACGACGTCGCCATCACGGTTGATCCGAAGGCGGGGACGTCCACCGCGTATGTGGTCAGGACCGCGGATCCCATCCTGCTTGACGGCCTCGACCCGGCATCCATCCCGGCCGCCACACTGCCGGGTTGGGACCTCGAGCGTCTCACGGCGAATCGTGCTGCACCGGCAATCGAGGGCCTGAGCGCGCGCCCGGCGGAGTTCGTCACGGTGGGGAACATGATCCGTGGTTCCTGGGACCTGAAGTCGCGTGCCTACGACTCCTTGGCCACCTGGTGGCTGCAGGGTTCGCTACTCGAACTGCGGATCCCCTGGTCGATGCTCATGTTCGGCGATCCCTCCTCACACACCGCGGTTGTGCCCGTCAACGGAGAGCCCAGTGCGGTCCCGGCGCAAACGATCGGTCTGCTCGCGAACATCGACTCCAGGAACCTCGCATTGCCCAGGTTGCGCTGGGACGGGTGGAACCAGGCCAAGTACACAGTGCGCGTCAAGCGCGGGGCCGGCGCCATGGCGAGCGCGTGGCATGCGGTGAACGCCGGCTGAGCGCCGAGGCCCGGAGAGGGTGGCATCCCGGATCTCCGAGACGCCACCCTCTCCAGACGTCGTGGATCGCCTACGCGCCGAACCAGGCCCGCACCCGATCCACGATCGCCTTGTCGAACTGGTCGTCGCTGTGCCGGGCCTGCAACCAGGCCGAGAAGTCGCCGTCGGCGCAGGCGTCGAGTTCCCTCCGGCAGGCCGCGGTGTCGGTGACGGCCCGATAGAGCAACTCCTCGGCCTCGCGGCTCGTCTTGAAGAAGAACGGGTATCCGACGGGCAGGATCTCGCGGGCCCAGGAGAGGTCAGGGAAGACGCCGACCGCGCCCGCCGCGAGGGCCTCCACGTACTCGAGGCCGTAGGACTCATCAAGCGAGGTGGCCAGGAATGCCGTGGTTCGGGAGAGCGCCTGCCAGTAGCCCTCGCGGGTGGCAGTCAGGGGACCGACCCACGCCCACTTCCTGCGTGAGAGGTTCATGGCCAGCTCGCGGATGAGGTGCGTCTCGTGGAGACGCGCCTCGACCTGGATGGGCGTGCGCTTGGCCACCCGTTCGACAACGTCGATGAACAGCTGTGGGCGCTTGCGATCCGAGAGGTAGATGGCCGGGTACAGCACCACTGGGATCTCGGGCTCGTGTCGGGGCTTCACGTGCTCGATGCGGAAGCCCAGGTTCACCCAGGCGATGCGGGCATCGTCCGAGATGGACTTCGTGGTGAGGGCGTCGACGATCTCGCTCACCTCGGTGGCCGTGTGCTCGGAGTTGGCGAAGGTCGGGAAGAGGGCGCACGACAGCGCGAGCGCGGCACGCTCCACCTTGTTCGTGATGAGTGAGGGGCCCCACCACACGAAGTTCAGGATCTTCGGCTCGTCGCAGTTGGCGCGCAGTCGACGCCACACGCCGATGGAATCTCCGAAGTCCATGTTCACGAGCACCGTGTCGTTGCCGTCCACCATCTCGATGGGCACGACATCGAAGCCGTCGCAGTGCCGGGGCTGCAGCCCGATCACCTGCGAGTTGGGGAACACGCGGAGCAGGCGACGCACGAGCGTCGCGCCGGCGTCGTGTCCGGCGATGTGACCGTCCTCATCGATCCGGACACCTGTGTACCTGACGGCGATCTTCATCGGGCTTCACCCACTTCCTGACGTGCGAGCGGCAATCGAGCTCGCTCGGATTGGCCGAGCGAGGCGTGGAAGTCGGCCGTGGGAAGCGCTTCCCGAGGGCTGACGCTGGAGCGGTGGTCGTTGGCGCCCGATGCACCGGGCTCGTCATCGACCTCGTCGATCTGCTTCTGGATGCGCATGCCGTAGAAGGAGCGATGCACGAAGTACGCCGATACCAGGAAGAAGACGCCGGCCAGCACCGTCACCAGGCCGCCTAGGCCCTGGTCCTTCATGCTCACTGCGAGCTCGACGGCGAGCAGGCCGAACAGCGTCGTGAACTTGATGACGGGGTTGAGCGCCACCGACGACGTGTCCTTGTAGGGATCTCCGACGGTGTCACCGACGATGGTCGCGTCATGGAGCGGTGTGCCCTTGGCGTGCAGGTCGATCTCCACGATCTTCTTCGCGTTGTCCCATGCGCCACCTGCGTTGGCCATGAAGATGGCTTGGTAGAGGCCGAAGATGGCGATCGAGATCAGGTAGCCGATGAAGAAGAAGGGCTCCACGAAGGCGAAGGCGAGGGTTGCGAAGAAGACGCCCAGGAACATGTTCATCATGCCCTGCTGCGCGTACTCGGTGCAGATCTCGACCACGCGACGCGAGTCCTCGACGCTCGCCTTGGTGACCCCGTCGAGCTTGATGGATCCCTTGATGAACTCGACCGCGCGATGGGCGCCGGTCGTCACCGCCTGGATGGACGCACCGGTGAACCAGAAGATCATCGCGCCGCCGGTGATCAGGCCGAGCAGGAAGGGCCAGTGCAGCGCGGACAGCTTGTCGACGTCTCGGGTCATGCCGGCAGTCAGGCTCATGATGATGGAGAAGATCATGGTGGTGGCACCGACGACCGCGGTGCCGATGAGCACCGGCTTGGCCGTGGCTTTGAAGGTGTTGCCCGCGCCGTCGTTCTCCTCCAACATCAGCTTGGCCTTGTCCCACTGGATGTCGAAGCCGTAGTCGCGCTTCACCTCCGCGTCGATGCCCGGGATCTCCTCGATGACGGACAGTTCATAGACGCTCTGGGCGTTGTCCGTGACCGGTCCGTAGGAGTCGACCGCGATGGTCACGGGGCCCATGCTCAGGAATCCGAATGCCACCAGGCCGAACGCGAACACGGCGGGCGCCACCATGATGGCGGCGAAGCCGGAGCCGCTGATGGCTGCGGCCGCGCCCATCAGGCCGGCGATGACGACACCGAGCCAGTACCCGGAGAAGTTACCGGCGACCAGGCCGGAGAGGATGTTCAACGAGGCGCCGCCCTGCCGCGAGCTCTTCACGACCTCCTGCACGTGGCGACTGTGCGTCGATGTGAAGACCTTCACCAGTTCGGGGATGAGGGCGCCGGCCACGGTACCCAGGGACACGATGCAGGCGAGCTTCCACCACAACGGCTCGGTGGGTCCCTGCGCCAGCACGAACCAGGTGGTGGCGAAGGTGGCGAGGATGCTCACGATCGAGGTCACCCACACGAGCGAGGTGAGGGGCTTCTCGAAGTCCATGCGCACGGCCTTGGCGTAGCGGCGGCCCACCAGCCAGTCATTGAGGGCGTATGAGATCGCCGACGCCAGGACCATCACCGCACGCACGACGAAGATCCACACCAGCAGGCTGGCCTGCACCTTGGGGTCGTGGACGCCGAGCAGGATGAAGGTGATGAGCGCGACGCCCGTGACGCCGTACGTCTCGAAGCCGTCGGCGCTGGGGCCCACGGAGTCGCCGGCGTTGTCTCCGGTGCAGTCGGCGATGACACCGGGGTTGCGGGCATCGTCCTCCTTGATCTTGAAGGCGATCTTCATGAGGTCGGAACCGATGTCAGCGATCTTGGTGAAGATGCCGCCGGCGATGCGCAGCGCCGAGGCGCCGAGCGATTCGCCGATGGCGAAGCCGATGAAGCAGGCGCCCGCAATATTGCCCGGCATGAACAGCAGGATGGTGAGCATCATGAGGAGCTCGACGCTGATGAGCGCCATGCCGATGCTCATGCCGGAGCGCATGGGGATGCGGTGCATCGGCAGCGGCTTGCCACGCAGGGAGGCGAAGGCCATGCGGGAGTTGGCGAGCGTGTTCACGCGAATGCCGAACCAGGCCACACCGTATGAGCCCGCCATACCGATGAGGCTGAAGACCAGGACGATGGCCACGCGACCCCACGGCAGCTTCACGAGGAAGCCGAAGTAGACGACGATCACGGAGGCGATGAAGGCCCACAGCAGCATGAGGAACTTGCCCTGCTTGGCGAGGTACGCCTTGCAGGTCTCGTAGATGAGCTCGGAGACCTCGCGCATCGAGCCGTGCACCGGGAGTTCGCGCAGTTGGCGGTACACCCAGCCACCGAATCCGAGGCCGAAGACGCACACCAGCAGGCCCAGGCCGAGCAGCAGTCGGCCGGAGGTGCCGCCGAGTGTGGTCACCGAACTCAGGTCCGGGAGGACAAGGTTCACCTCACCCCCGTGCGCGGACGAGGAAAGGATGTTGATTGTCGCATTCAGCACTGTTCTGCTCCACGGTCTCGCGCGGCCGCATAAGCCGCTCGGCGTTGCCGTTCGGCCGTCTACTACCGACTCTTGACTGTCTGCCGCCGGCAATCCACCGTTCGGCTTAATCCCCCAGCGGAGCCTCACATAACGGGAGGATGCGGAGCAGGGTCAATGGACCCCGCACGCGGGGATTGCCGTGACTTGCCAATCACGCAATCCAATGCCCGGTTACCGGCTGGTTGCGTGATATCGGCGCGACCGGTGGCCATGCGGATGCAGCACGCTCAGCACGTACATCGAGGAGAGCACGAGCAGCACACCGACGATGACGTCGAGGACATAGTGGTTGGCCGTACCCAACACCACCGCTGTCGTGACAACGGGGTACGCCCAGGCGAGGAAGCGCCACGGCGACTCGGTGACGAAGGTGATGGCAACGGCACACCAGAGGGCCCAGGCGACGTGCACGCTGGGCATGGCGGCGTACAGGTTCACCAGACCGGTGACGCTCTTCATCCCCGCGAACAGCACGGGATGGACGAGCATGGTGTCGACGGCGCCAGGTTCCGAGAAGCGGGGCGGCGCCAGCGGGAAGGCCCAGTACATGGCCAGGCTCACGAGCGAG
>JAJXSV010000459.1 GCA_021784375.1 Actinomycetes bacterium
GCGGACACCAGGGCGCTGGGACCACCGAGCGCCGCCGTGATGGGCACCAGGAAGAAGCCGGTGTTCGGTGACGCCGACATGGCTTGCAGGGTGGCGTGCGCGGCTCGTGGTTCCACGTGCACGGTGGAGTAGGCGTACCAGAACATGATGACGAGCATCAGCACCATGATGGCGGGCCACAACAACTGATCGAAGTTCTCCAACCGCCACACGGCGGTGATGGTGAGCAGCAGGGGTGCGGCCACCATCTGTGCCCGAACCACCACGGGCCAGATGTCTGCGAAGGTGCCCTTGCGTGTGGCCAACCAGCCGAAGCCCAAGCCGATGGCGTAGGCGATGGCCACGACGAGCGACATGCCAGCAGGTTATCGACGCGTCGTGGTCACAGCAGTCGCGTCCGCGATACGGACCGCGACAGCGCCGTCCAGCAGACGGCCGGTCGGCACGCATTGGGGTTGCAGCAGGTTCCGGCGGTTGGAGCACGCTCGGGTTGCCAAACGGCCCGAAGCACAACACCTGCGTACTCCAACAACAGCAACCGGCTCCAACGACAGCATCCGTCTCCAGCAGCCCCGCCGCAGATCGTTGTCAGGCCGTGACCGTGGCGGTGTCGTTGGCCCGGCGCGCCCGCATCTCCTGCATGAGTTCGGCGAAGCGGGTATCCGTCAGCTTGTAGAAAGCCATGGCCAGGCAGGCCAACACGATGACGCCGGCGGGGAAGAGTCCGATACCCATCTTGACGCCGTTGATGGTGGTCTCGGTCTGCGAGCCGTGGGGCAGCATGGTGGCCGCGTCCTTGTTGTAGGCGAAGTAGCCGAGTGCCGCCACGCCGATGGAACCGCCGATGGCCTGTCCCATCTTGCGGGTGAAGGAGAACATGGAATAGGTCAGGCCCTCGATGCGCTTGTCCGTCTTCCACTCGCCGTACTCGACGGTGTCGGCCTCCAGCGCCCACATCAAGGTGTTCACTCCGCCGACGCCCAGGTTGTAGATGCCCCAACCGATGATGGGGATGACCAGCGAGGACGCACTCGCCGTCTCGCCCAGCCACAGACGCGGCGTCGGTGCCTGCCAGATGACGATGCCACCGATCATGGCCACCACTCCGAAGAAGAGGTAGCCGCGCTTCTTGCCGAAGGTGCGCACCACGGCCGGGATGGTGGTCGAGGCCAGCACCATGCACAGGCTGCCGGTCAGGCTGAGATAGATGAAGTAGTTGGCGTTACCGAGCACGTCACGCGCGTAGTACACGCCGAGTGCCTGTCCCAGGAACATGGCAGTGAGGAAGAGCAGCGAGGAGCCGCAGAGCATGAGCAGCGGCGAATTACGCATCGCCACCTTGAGGCTCTCGCGCAGGGGCACCGAGGACACCAGGCGCTGCACCTGCTCCTTGGCCCCCGAGAAGAGGATGGCGTACAAGGCCAGACCGACGACGCCGAAGATGACGGTGGTCGTCGTGAGTGCCGACTGCAGGCCGGCGGCGTTGCCCTTGTTGGACTGCACCTGTGGTGACACCACCAGGGCGATGAGCAGCATCGTCGCGGTGCTGCCTACGACGCGGAAGGCAGCCAGCTTGGCGCGCTCCGCGGAGACCTGCGTCATGGCTGCGGCCAATGAGCCGTAGGGGATGTTCACCAACGAGTAGAGCAAGCCCATGACGGCGTAGGAGACGTAGGCCCACACCATCTTCTGGCCCATGCTCAGGCCGGAGGGCACGGAGAAGCAGACGATGGACGACAGCAGCAGGGGCGCGGAACCGAACAGGAAGAAGGGACGGAACTTGCCCCAGCGCGTCATGGTCTTGTCCACCAACTGGCCGGCGAAGAGGTCGGCGAAGGCGTCCCAGAAGCGCACCACGAAAATGAGCGTGGCGATGGCAGCGGCTTCGGCGCCGATGACGTCGGTGTAGTAGAGGATGAGGAAACTGGTGACCATGGAGAAGGAGAGGTTGTTGGCCGCATCCCCGGCGGCATAGCCCAGGTACTGCCGTGGGCCGAGCTTCTCCATGGTGCACCCCTTCGTGCCTGCGGCACGCGTGTGGACGGGAGCGTGCGTGAGCCAAGTATTGAAGGCCTGTCACCTGTACGCCACGAGTTGTCGCTTCTTGCCGCTGCGCAGGGAGGTCGACGGCCGGGGTTGCGGCGCGAATCCGTTGTTGGAGCAGCTTCCAGTGGCCAAACTGCCACTTCCGCAACCGTTGCGTGCTCCAGCCACGGTAACCCGCTCCACCTGTCTCCGCGTCGGGGCACAAGCCCGGCCGTCGGCGCTGTTCATGGGCAGGTGGTTGAATAGCCAAGCCGCCGTCGTGCGCACCAACGCATTGGAGAACCATGCAGAACGTTCATGCCTTCGCCGCTCCCGCCGCCGGGGCGCCGCTCGAGCCGATCACCATCACCCGCCGCGAAGTGGGCGCCAACGACGTGCTCATCGCCGTCAAGTTCGCGGGCATCTGCCACTCCGACATCCACACCGTGCGCGGCGAATGGGGCCCGCGCCAGTACCCGCTGGCGCCCGGCCATGAGATCGCCGGCGTCGTCGAAGCCGTGGGCTCAGCCGTCACCAGGTTCAAGGTCGGCGACCGCGTAGGCGTCGGTTGCATGG
>JAJXSV010000460.1 GCA_021784375.1 Actinomycetes bacterium
CGTCGTCGAAGCCGGCAATGGTGCGCTCGCTGTCCTTGAGCGACCGGATGGCCGGACCCCGTGTGGAGTGCACCTCCTCACCGCGCTTCAGGCGCCCGACGAAGTCGCGCACCATGGCGACGGTGGCATCGTCGATGAACTCCCAGTCGATGGTGACGACCGGAGCGTGCGTGCAGGCGGCCTGGCACTCGATGCGCTCGAGGGTGAACATGCCGTCCTCGGTGGTCTCATCGTGGCCGGCACCCAGGTCGCTGGTGAGCGCGTCCCAGATGGCGTCCCCACCGAGCAGACCGCACATGGTGTTGGTGCAGACACCGATGTGGTGCTTGCCGGTGTTGTGGCGTGAGTACATCGTGTAGAACGACGAGACCGCGGCCACTTCGGCGGTGGTGAGGTCGAGGATCTCCGCGCACATGGCGATGCCCTCGGGCGTCACATATCCCTCGACGCTCTGCAGCAGGTGCAGCATCGGGAGCAGTGCGGAACGGGGAACCGGGTAGCGGCCCACCAACTCCTCCGCATCGCGACGGACATTTGCATCGAGCGACATCAGCGGTCCACCCCACCCATCACGGGATCGATACTTGCAACGGACGCAATGACGTCGGCGACCATGCCGCCTTCGCACAGTGCGGGAATCGCCTGCAGGTTGTTGAACGAGGGTTCACGGAAGTGCACGCGGTACGGGCGCGTGCCACCGTCGGAGACGACATGCGCGCCGATCTCGCCCTTGGGCGACTCGAGCGGCACGTAGGCCTGACCCGTGGGCACCTTGAAGCCTTCGGTGACGAGCTTGAAGTGATGGATCAGGGATTCCATGGAGGTGCCCATGATCTTCTTGATGTGCTCGAGGCTATTGCCCTGGCCGTCGCCCATGACCTGCAGCTGTGCCGGCCAGGCGATGCGCTTGTCGGCCACCATCACCGGCCCGGGGCGCAGGCGATCAAGGCACTGCTCCACGATCTTGATGGACTCGTCCATCTCGCGGATGCGGATGAGGAAGCGACCGTAGTTGTCGCAGGTGTTCTCGGTGACGACGTCGAACTCGTAGGTCTCGTAATCGAGGTAGGGCTGCATCTTGCGCAGATCCCAGGGCAGGCCGGTGGCACGCAGCAGCGGACCGGTGACGCCGAGTGCCACGCAGGCTGTGAGGTCGAGGTAACCGGTTCCGACGTTGCGACTCGTCCAGATCGGGTTGTCGATCAGCATGTTGGCGTTGTCTTTGAGGTTCTTCTTGAGCTGCACCAAGGTGTCGGAAATGGTCTTCTCGAAACCCTCGGGGATGTCGTTGGCCACGCCGCCGGGACGCATGTAGGCGTTGTTCATGCGCAGGCCGGTGATGCCCTCGTAGATGTCGAGGATCAGCTCACGATCGCGGAAGCCGTTGGTCATGGCGGTGAGGGCACCGAGCTCCATGCCGCCGGTACCGAGCGCCACCAAGTGCGACTGGATGCGGTTCAGTTCGAGCATCATCACGCGGATGACCTTGGCCCGCTCGGGGATGTCGTCGGTGATGCCGAGCAACTTCTCCACGGACATGCAGTACGCGGTCTCGTTGAAGAACTGCGTGAGGTAGTCCATGCGCGTGACCAGCGTGACACCCTGCGTCCAGGAGCGGAACTCCATGGTCTTCTCGATGCCCGTGTGCAGGTAGCCGATGGCGCCCCGCGCCTCGATGACCGTCTCACCTTCGAGCTCGAGGATCATGCGCAGAACGCCGTGGGTGGACGGGTGCTGCGGGCCCATGTTGACGACCACGCGCTCCTTGGCGCCTTCAGCAGCACCGCGAACCGAATCCCAGTCACCGCCGGTGACGGTGTGGACGCGACCCTCGGTGGTTTCGTAACCGGTGCTCATCAGTATGACCTCCGGGTATCGGGAGCCGCGTTGGTGGCACCCTTGAACTCGACGTCGATGCCCGACAGCGGGTAGTCCTTGCGCTGCGGGTGGCCCGGCCAGTCGTCGGGCATCATGATGCGGGTGAGCGCGGGATGGCCGTCGAAGATGATGCCGAAGAAGTCCCACGTCTCACGCTCGTGCCAGTCGGCACTGGGCCACAGTGATACGAGCGAGGGAAGGTGGGGATCAGCATCGGGGCAGGTGACCTCGAGGCGCACACGACGGTTGTGCGTCATGGACAGCAGGTTGACGATGACGTGCAGTTCCTTGCCAGCATCGTGCGGGTAGTGCACGCCCGATACACCCAGGCAGACCTCGAAGCGCAGCAACTCGTCGTCACGCAGAATGCGCGCCACCGTCAGCAGGTGCTCGCGGCGCACGAACATGGTCATTTCATCGCGATCGATGACGACGTACTCGACGGCGTCGATGTTCGCGTTCTGCAGGCGCTCGAACAGCACATCGGCGGCTGCATCGAACCAGCCGCCGAAGGGTCGCGAGGTCGCGCCCGGCATCGTCACCTGTTGGGTGAGTCCCGCGAAACCCGAGGTGTCACCGCTGTCCTTCACCTGGAAGGCGCCGGTGCGCACATCGATGACGTGCAACTCCTGCCGCTGTTCGGGAACGACTGCTTCGGTCATCGCACGAGACCCTTCATATCCGCGATGGGCGTGGCACCGAGTGAGATGCACTCGA
>JAJXSV010000461.1 GCA_021784375.1 Actinomycetes bacterium
ACCGGTGACGAGAACGTTCTTGCCTTGCATGATGCCCATGTCGACTCCTCAGTGGCCCATGCCGAGACCGCCGTCGACGGGGATCACGGCTCCAGTGATGTACGCGGCACCCTCGGATGCCAGAAAGACGGCGACATCCGCGACCTCCCGCGGCAGTGCATAACGACCGAGTGGCACATTGGCCACGATGGCCGCACGCCGATCCTCGGGCAGATCGGCTGTCATGTCAGTGTCGACGAAACCGGGGGCAATCACGTTCACGGTGATCCCTCGTGCGCCTACCTCGCGGGCCAAGGATCGTGCTACACCGACCAGACCGGCCTTGGCGGCGGCGTAGTTGGTCTGGCCCGCCGAACCGAGCAGCCCCACCACGCTGCCGATGAAGATGACGCGTCCGCGCCTGAGTCGGAGCATGGCTTTGGTGGCGCGTCGCGCTATGCGCAGGGAGCCGAAGAGGTTGGTGTTGAGAACAGCGTCGATGTCGTCGTCCGACATGCGCATGATGAGCCCGTCCCGCGTGATGCCGGCATTGGCGACGGCGATCTCCACCGGTCCCAGCGCTTGTTCCACGGCGTCGAAGCAGGCATCGACGCTCTGGCTGTCAGCGACGTCGCAGACAAAACCCATGCAGCCAGCCGGTGCTGCACCGGAGCGTGAGGCGACCGCCACGCGATCACCGTTGGCGACGAAGGCCTCGGCGATGGCAGCGCCGATGCCACGATTACCGCCCGTGACCAGCACAACCCGTCCCATGCGCCCTCCGATTCTGGGAAACCGTATCCGTTACCTGTGCGTAGCCGCCCATCAGACGCGCCTTGCCTGACGCTACTGCTCGATCTCCCAGGGGCTGCGCTGCATGCTGTCAGCTGCACCAGCAGCGTTCTCACGCCCGGCATTGGCGATGACCACGGCGAACCACGGCAGCACCAGGGCACCGGCGAAGAAGGTCCAGCGCAACCAACCGGAGGCGATGATGCAGGCCACGAAACAGACCACACGCACCGACATGGAGATCAGGTAGCGCTTGAATCGCCATGCCTGGTCCACGCTCAACGGCGTCTGGGCATTGGTGACGGAGTAGATCTCGGGCTCCTCCATGGCTACAGGCTAGGCGCCCGTAGGCTGCGGGCGTGGATCGCGGTACCAGGAGACGGCTGAGCAGCCTCACCGTTGCGTTGATTGTGGTGCTACCACTGAGCGTGATCGCTGCCCGCTGGCAGTGGAACCGCCACCTCGAACGCGATGCCATGAATGCCGCCATCGTGGCCTCCGAGCAGGCTCCGCCGGTGCCGTGGCAGAGACTGTTGGGCCAGGGTTACCGGGAGGCCGTGGATTGGCGACGGGTGACGGCGCGAGGTCAGTGGCTGCCCGCTGAGCAGGTGCTCGTGCGCAAGCAGGTGGTGGACGGCGAGGTCGGGTTCACCGTGATGACTCCCTTCCAGGATGCGGATGGACGACTGCTCTATGTGATGCGGGGCTGGGTGGCGCCCTCGTCACTGGGCAGCCTGCCGCCCGCACCAGCCGGTCCGCAGGCCATCACCCTGCGCGTGCGGCCGGTGGAGGGTGCAGGCCCTCTGGGTGCGTCGGACCTGCCAAGCGGGCAACTCAATCGCATCGATCCTGCCGTGCTGGCGAAGGGACGTGCTCATGTGGAGGCGCTCTTCGAACTGTTGAATCCGATGCCGGCTGGTTTGGTGGCACTCCCCTGGCCCGAACTCACGAGTGGGCCGCACCTGAGCTACTTCGTGCAATGGATCCTGATCGGGCTGACCGCCATCATCGTGTACGTGCGGGTGTTCCGCAGTGAATTGCGCATGGACCGGGACGCCGCCGCCGGGACCGACGTCGTGGGGCAGAACAGCTAGCGCTCAGCGGGTGGCCGTCTCGCCCGAGAACTGCGTGCTGTAGAGGTCCGCGTACAGGCCGCCTCGCTGCAGCAACTCGGTGTGAGTACCGCTGTCCACGACACGTCCATCGGCAATCACCACAATGGAATCGGCGTCGCGGATGGTGGACAGCCGGTGTGCGATGACGAGTGCGGTGCGCCCCTGCAGGGCCAGGGAGAGCGCGCGTTGCACTGCGACTTCCGACTCGGAGTCAAGATGGGCGGTGGCTTCGTCGAGGATGATGATGCGCGGCTGCTTGAGGAAGACCCGAGCGATGGCCATGCGTTGCTTCTCCCCACCGCTCAGGCGATGGCCGCGATCCCCCACCACGGTGTCCAGACCATTGGTGAGATTTCCGATGAAGTCGCGAAGCTGTGCCTGATCGAGCGCGGCATGCAATTCGGCATCGCTTGCATCCGGTTTCGCGTACAGCAGATTGGCGCGGATGGTGTCGTGGAAGAGATGCGCATCCTGGCTCACCACCCCGATGGAGTCACGGAGTTCCTGCTGAGCTAGCTCGCGAACGTCAATGCCACCAACGCGAATCGCGCCCTCGGAGACGTCATAGAGCCGTGGTAGCAGGGAGGCCGCCGTGGATTTGCCGGCACCGGACGGCCCGACCAGTGCAACCATGGCGCCGGGGGCCACCGCGAAAGTGATGTCGTGCAGCACCTCGGTGTGCTCGAGCATGGTGTCCTGTCTGGCGA
>JAJXSV010000462.1 GCA_021784375.1 Actinomycetes bacterium
GTACCTGGGCGGGCTCACCATCGTCGACGTGCCTGACGAGACGTCCGCTCGAGAGTGGGGCATCAAGATCGCTGAGGCCTGCGGCTGGCCCCAGGAGATCCGACGCGTCAAGAGCTGAGCAAGCCCTCGTTCTGGCATAGCCCGCGCAGTACATTCACGACGTGAGTGACGACCTCCACGGCTGGGATCCTGCCCTTGCCACGCGGCAGATGACCTGTGAACGATGCGGCAGCGCTTTCGGCTGCCGCGACAAGGGCGAAGCCGGCTCCTGCTGGTGTTCACGAGAGGCCTTCAAGTTGCCCATTCCCTTGCCAGAGGGCGCGGGGGAGTACACGGACTGCCTGTGTCCGTCCTGCCTGCGCGAGGTCGCCGCGCAATTGCGCCAGCCCGAGTAGTTGCCGCGCGTGTTGCAACTGCAGTCGAGCACTCAACTTGCAGAGGACGGACCGAACCTGCTGGTGCGTGGCGTGCCTGTGTTGCTCGCCATCGCACTCATCGCCGCCGCGCTGATTTGGCACCGAATGCACAGGCGCAATTCGGTCAGCGAATCCGGCTGAGTTCGGCTTCACCGTTGAGCGGATATGACCCGTCAGTCGCGTCCGGACCTCTGCGCCGGGATCAGCTGTTTCAGAAAGTCATTCGTCTCTGCATCCGTGGAGTACAGCACTGTTCCCTGCATTCCACGGGTGAGGAGCACCTTGTAGATGTTGCGCACGGACTGTGCGAATTGCTCGTCACTGACTTTGGTGCGGTTCTTGAAGTCGGGATCCTTGTTGGCGTCGCGGTCGAAGACCCAACGATCTCCGCGGCGCACCATGTCCGGCCCGAGGATGACGCCATTCCAGTCATATTCGAAGCCCTGTGCCGTGTACACGCAGCCGACCTGACCGAATCCGCCGTCTGCCGTGGCCCACAACGAAGATGGGGGAGCCGAGCCGACGGCTCGATCGGACTTCACGTTCCACGGCCGGGCCCAATCGCCAATCACGACGTCTGGCACCAATTCCGCGTCGCCACTGGGGTCACTCCAAGGCCAGCAGAATCCGGCCGCCATGCGCGCATTCAATCCCGTTGCCATCGCCGATAGCAGTCGCGCCTCAATTGCCGACGGTGAATCGGCCACGGTAACGGTGAAGCTGTCGTCGCCTTGCCACGGAATCGCGCCTCCGGGCGCTAGATCGAGCAGTCGCAATACCCACTCGATGTACGAAGCGCTGCCCCCGCATCGGAATTGATCATCTAGCGCCACCTCGACCACGTCCAACCCGCGCTCAGCCGCATAGGCGCGGATGGCAGCGACCGACCCCATCTCACCGGGTCGAACTATCTGATGTTCGTCCAAGAGGAACACCGGCACTCGCGTCGCACTCACGAGTTCATCGAGTTGGGACCGCTCCGTGCGAAGCGTCGCCCTCGTGTATCGGCTCACGGATGTCTGACGCAGACGATGCGCCTCGTCAAGCACCAGGACGTCGATGGCATTGCGTTGTGATTCCATGAAACTGTTGAAGTATGCGAAGAGCCTGCTGGTCCTGGTGCTGCCCTTCCCGGCGACGCGTCGCATGGTGGTCGTGAACGACTTCGACCCCGTCGCATGCATCACGGTATGGCCGAGGGCAGCCAATTCGCCCACCAGCGTGAGCGCGATGACGCTCTTGCCGCTGCCCGGTCCACCCGTCACCACCACGATCTGTTTGCCATCGCTCTCATGCGCCCTGCGAACCGCCCGCAGCACCAGTTCGAATGCCACGCGTTGCCCATCGAGCAGCGTGAACTGGTCCCGGGACCTCAACTGCTCGGCTGCGACGTCAAGCAACTGTGGCGTGGGAGCGAGTGCACCTCGCATGAGCAGGTCGGCTGCGGGGCCGCCCGACTCCGTCGCATCGATCGTGGTGCGCAGGAAACTTCGAAAGGCCTCGCGCTCGGACTGCGTGAAAAGACGGTTGAACTCGGTGCCCACCTTCACGGCGGACGCATCGACGGAAGCGGCGTTGTGCAGATATGCGGCGCCGGCCAGATGGGCGTCATTTGCGGTGACGGCACGCGCGAAGTCCTGCAGGTACTCGCAATAGCCCCTCACCTGCACCTGCGGATGGAGTCTTGGACTGGTCGTGAGTCCATCCGCGATCACCAGATCGGGAGCGTCTGGGAGCGGGGTGAAGCCGCCCCACTGCTTGAGTTCGAGCACCACATAACTTGGTTTGCGAGTCGCGGGATGGACGCCGGCAAGGATTACGTCTACACGTTTGCTGGTGTACGGGAGTTGATGTTCCAGAAGCACTTCGGCGCGCTCGAGGCCCGCGGCTCGGATGTCTTCGGCGAGTACCGGAAGTGAGCGATCCCAGGAGCGGATCTCGGCAGGCGATGGCCGCTGACCCATACGCATCTGCATCTGCCCGGCTAGCACGGCAGCCAATCCACCGTTGATGGCGGCATCGACGAAATCGCGGCCGCTCTTGCGAACCAACGTCACCGGATTCCCCCAGGCAGCACGAATACATTCGTGCGGGTGGGGGCATGTCCCGGAGGAAGCCCGTCGGGCCGCTTATGTCCTCCAACTTAGCAGCGAGCGTCGATGGAATGACGGATAC
>JAJXSV010000463.1 GCA_021784375.1 Actinomycetes bacterium
GTTGGGTGCCACATCGATGATGCCCTTGCCGACGGTGGCGGCCACGCTGGTACTGATGAAGGCTCCGGCCAGATTGCCGACGGCTGCAACACCCAAAGCCACACGTGGCTTCAGGGCTTTGGTGGCTATCGACGTGGCGATGGCATTGGCAGCGTCATGAAAGCCATTGGTGTAGTCGAAGACGAGCGCGATCGCCGTGATGATCGCTACCAGGACGAAACTCGATTGCACGGGTTCAGGACTCCTTGAGCGAGATGGTGCGGATGATGCGCGCCACATTCGCCATGCAGTCGAGCGACTCCTCCATCTTGTCGAACACCCCCTGCAGACGCAGCACATCCATGGCCTTGTACTCGCCGTCGAACATCTTGGCGGTCACACGTCGATGCAGCCGATCACCGTCATCCTCAATCCTGTTGGCCTCCGTGTAATAGAAGTCGAGGTCCTTGAGGTTCTTCAATCGTGGCATGTTCGAGGCGGTCAGTTCCGCAAGGCGGCGCACTGCATCGGCAATCTCCTCCGCACCCTCAATGAAGGCATCGACATGATGCAGGATGGTGAGATCCGAGGCCGCCTCCATGGCATCGATGGAATCGTCCAGTGCATTCGCCAGTGCCTGCAGGTCACCGCGGTCGTACGGAGTGACGAACATGTCGTCGATGCGCGTCACCAGTTTCACCAGGAGCTCGTCTGCCTCCTGCTCCAGTTTCGCCACCTCGGCACCGATGGCGGCGCGCTCGGCACGAGGGGCCTTCACCAGCGCCACCAGCGCCCGCCCAGCGCCCGCCAGACGCTCCGATAAGGAGGTGTAGAGATCGAAGAGGACGGCATCTTTGGGCGTGAGCGCCACAGTGGCTCCTTGCATCGAGGGTGTCCCGCGAGCATAAATCCGCATGGCCGCCGGCGTACACGGCAAACGGTCCCGCGCCTGTTCCTCCGCTCACATCCGGGGTGACGGCGGATTAGGGTGAATCCATGCATCATGACCATTCGACCGTCGCAGGTGACGCAGCGCGCTGGCGCGGCACTTCGATCCGGATGGCCACCTCCATCAGCAGCACCGCCAACGACGACTAGGCAACCACGTGACCAAGAAACTCAACATCGGCTCGCATGACCTCCCCGTGTCCGACCGTCTCACCGAATTCATGAAGACGGGCTGGGCGGACACCGAATACGCGGATGTGCAACGCAACCGCAGCGCCGACTACGCGGCGGCACGACGGGCACGCCTGTCCGCCGCCTTTTCCGGCCTGCGCGTGGTGATCCCGGCGGGCACCTTCCGCGTGCGGGTCAATGACAGCGATTACCGCTTCCGCGCCAGTTCCCCCTACTCCTGGCTCACCGGCATCGGCGCCTCGGAGGCGGTTCCGGACACGGTGCTCGTTTTCGAGCCCACCGCCGACGGCCACGAAGCGCACCTCTACCTGCACCCGCGCAGCCCCCGTGACACCGACGAGTTCTTCCGCGACCGTCGTCATGGCGAGTTCTGGGTCGGCCGACGCGTCACGGCCAGAGAATCGGAGGCCCGCACTGGCATTGCTGTGCGCCATATCGATGACCTGCCGGAGCTGCTCAAGGACGGCAGTGCCACCGTGGCCTTGCGCAACGAGGACCCTGCAGTGGACGCCCTGCTTGCACCAGCAGGTGACCGCGATCTCGAACTCGTGCAATGGCTATCCGAGGCCCGACTGATCAAGGACGAGTACGAAATCGAAGAACTGCAGTTCGCAGTTGATGCCACCATCCGCGGTTTCGAGGATGTGGTTCGCGCCCTGCCCGCAGCCAAGAAGGAGCCAAACGGTGAGCGCGTCGTGGAGGCCGCCTTCTACGCCCGCGCCCGGCTCGAGGGCAACGAGCCCGGTTACGACACCATTGCCGCCTCCGGCGCGCACGCCTGCGTCCTGCACTGGATCCGCAATGACGGGGCAGTGCAGGACGGCGATCTGCTACTGCTCGACGCCGGCGTGGAGGTGGATTCCCACTACACCTCGGACGTCACACGCACCCTGCCCGTGAGCGGCTCCTTCACCCCGGCCCAGCGCAGGATGTACATGCTGGTGTACGAGGCCCAGCAGGCCGCCATTGCCGCGGTGAAGCCGGGCGCCAAGTTCCGCGACTTCCATCGCGCGGCCATGCGTGTCATCGCCAACGGGCTCGCCGACTGGGGCGTGCTGCCGATCTCCGGCGAGGAATCCATGCTCGATGACGTCGGCCTGCATCGTCGCTGGACGCTGTGCTCCACCGGCCACATGCTGGGACTCGACGTGCACGACTGCGCCAAGGCGCGGGCCGAGGAATACCTCGATGGAGTACTTCAAGTAGGCAACGTGCTCACCATCGAGCCCGGCCTCTACTTCCAGCCCGACGACCTGCTGCTGCCCGAGGAACTGCGTGGCATCGGCATCCGCATCGAAGACGATGTGATCGTGACGGAGGACGGCTGCCGCCTGCTCACCGATGCCCTGCCCCGGCATCCCGATGAGATCGAGCGCTGGATGGGTCAGATCGTCTGAGCCCTGGGAGCAGCAAGCGGCCCCTGCATCACGTGATGCAGGGGCCGCTTGCTGTAACCGTGTTCAGCCGACC
>JAJXSV010000053.1 GCA_021784375.1 Actinomycetes bacterium
AGAATTCAGGCCGATTGTCCGGATGTCAAGCCCTTGTCACACTGTCGACGATGAGCGGACGATGAGCGTCGGGTCCAGGAGGAACTCACTGCCCCGGGAGCGTGCCTTCGGCGGGTGCACGAGCAGCTCCGCCGCCTTGCGCGCGATGGCCAGGTTGTCGGCATCCAGCGTGGTGAGCGAGTAGCGGTGCAGACCCGCGAGGAAGGTGTTGTCGTAGCCCGTCACGGCGATGGGGTCTCCGCCGGCGCGGACCCAGTCGGTCACGGCGTCCAGTGCGCCGATGGCCAGGAGGTCGTTGAAGGCGACGATGGCGGTGGGCCGGCGCGTGCTGCGGAGGAGGCGCTTGGCGACCTCGTAGCCCTGGCTCTCCAGGTCACCGGCGATCTCCTCGACGCGCGCATATCGGCCCAGCCCGCAGGCCCTCATGGCGGCCAGGTAGCCGAGTTTGCGTGCCTCCGAGACGGGGCCGGACCGGCCGGAGATGTGGGCGATGCGCTGGTGACCCTGCTCCGCGAGGTGCCTGACCGCGAGCAGCACGCCGGCGGCGTCATTGGTGCGGACCACCGAAGCGCGCGGGAACCCCTGGGGGATGGCAGCGGCCACCACCACGGGCACCTCGCGCGGGATCTCGTTGAGCACGCCGAAGTGCGGGATGGAGCCGACCACGAGGACGCTCTTCGGGTGCAGGTCCATGAGCGAGCGCATGGTGCGCTGGTCGATGACCGGTGGACCGTCGGGCGAGGGCAGGGTGGCCGACGTGAGCAGGGCGTACTCACCCATGGTGTCCAGCTCGAGTCGGATGAGGTCCACGAGCTCCGCGAACAGTGGGTTGTGCAGGTTCGCGACGAGGATGCCGATGAAGTGCCCGCTGGTCGCTGCGAGCGATCGGGCGAGGAAGTTGGGGGTGAAGCCGAGCTCACCGGCTGCCTTCAGCACGCGCTGCCGACGCACCTCGCCCACCGCTGAAGGATCGGAATACACGAGTGATACCAACGACTTTGACACGCCAGCCTTCGCCGCGACATCGCGGATCGTCGGGCGGCGGCTGGTGGCGTGGTTGTCCGTCATGGGATTCCGTGGACCCTACCTTGGACGAAGGTGCAGTTGTCCAAGGTGATGACCCGCGACGCGCGCGCGTCCAGCCCGAGGGGGCGAACAGACGGCTTCGGGCGCCGAACGAGCGGCAAATGTCTCCGTTTGATAACAATCTTTCGGACCGGTCCATTTGTGCTGACAAATGTCACATACTTCGGGCGTTGCTCCGTGGGCCGGTTCCGGCCACACGGTGACGATCCATCAGGGACATGGGAGAGGCATCAATGTCACGAACCAAACTTCTGGCACTCTTCGCCGGTGCGGCTTTGACGCTCGCAGGGTGCGGCACAGCCGCGAGCTCGACGTCAAGCCCTTCGGCGACAGCGACGGCCACCAAGGCCGCAATCAAGATCTGCGTGTACACGCATGGCGACGGTGGCACCTTCTGGACCGTTGCGCAGAAGGGCGCTGAGGCTGCGGCCAAGTCGCTCGGCGTGACACTCGACTACCAGGGCTCGACCAACGACGCGGCCAAGCAGGCTGCGACGATCGACGCCGGCATCGCCGCTGGCTGCCAGGGCATCGCCGCCTCCGCGCCGGACCCGGGTGCCATCAAGGACGCCATGCTCAAGGCGCACGCCGCGGGCATCCCGACCGTCACCATGAACTCCGGTTCGACCGTCTTCAAGGAGCTGGGTGCCTTCACGCACATCGGCCAGGACGAGGTCGTGGCCGGCCGTGCAGCGGGTGAGAAGTTCAACGCCATGGGCCTCAAGCACCTGCTGTGCCCGATCCAGGAAGCCGCCAACGTCGGCCTGAGCGATCGCTGCAAGGGTGCCGCTGAGACCTTCAAGGGCAAGGTGACGAACTTCAACCTCGACGGTGGTCTCGCTGACCTCAACGCCGCCAGCGCGAAGCTGCAGGCCGCACTCGCCGCGGACAAGACGATCGACGGTGTCTTCGCCCTCAACGCCGACATCGCCGCCAAGGCAGCGCTCCCGGCAGTCGAGGCCCTCACCGGTCGCACCATCAAGATCGGCACCGTCGACATGTCGCCGGAGGCGCTGCAGGCCATCAAGGATGGCAAGATCGAGTTCGCCATCGACCAGCAGCAGTACGCCCAGGGCTACCTCTCGGTGGTCTTCCTGTACCTCGCCATCACCAATGGCAACGAGGTCGGCGGCGGGCTGCCCGTCTACTCGGGTCCCGGCTTCGTCACGAAGGACAACGTTGACAGCGTGATGTCCTTGGTCGCCGCGGGTACGCGCTAACCGATATGGGTATGCGGTGGTGGGTTGGTCACACCCGATCCACCACCGCATCTCGTTCGAGGAGAGGTATCAGACAGCAATCATGAGCACCCCCACCCAAACCGATGAGCGGATGAAGCAGGCGTCGCCCTTCATCAAGCTGCTCCGACGTCCCGAGTTCGGTGCCTTCCTCGGCGCCATCGCGATCTACGCCCTGTTCACCTCGGTGGACACCACGGGCAACTTCGGGAACCTCAGCGGCATGGCCGGCTGGACCGACATCGCGGCGCCCATCGGCATCGTCGGGATCGCCGTGTCGTTGTTGATGATCGCCGGCGAGTTCGACCTGTCCTCCGGTGTCATGGTCGGCACCACCGGCCTCATCATCGGCATGCTGGTGACGAACGTCGGACTCGGCATCTGGCCCGCCATCGGCATCGCCTTCGCCTTCGCCGCCTGTGTCGGACTGCTCAACGGGTACATGGTGGTGCGGACCAAGCTGCCCTCCTTCATCGTCACCCTGGCCACCTTCTTCATCCTCAAGGGTGCGAACATGGCCTTCACGATGATGGTCACGGGATCCGTGCGCGTCACCGGCACCGACCAGGCGTCCGGCTTCCAGAGTGCGTACAACCTGTTCGCCACCGACTTCGGAAGCCAGGGCTTCCAGATCACCCTCATCTGGTGGATCGCGATCACCATCATCGCCACCTGGGTGCTCACCAGGACCCGCTTCGGCAACTGGACCTTCGCCTCCGGCGGCGATGCCAATGCAGCGCGCAATGCAGGCGTGCCGGTCAACCGCACGAAGATCATGCTGTTCGTCTACACCTCGATGTCCTCGGCCCTCGTCGGCACCATGTTCGTGCTGCGGCTCAAGGGCATGCAGGCCGGACAGGGCGTGGGTCAGGAGTTCTACTACATCATCGCCGCAGCCGTCGGCGGCACCCTCCTCACGGGTGGCGCGGGTTCAGCGATCGGCGCCTCGATCGGCGCCGCCATCATGGGCATGGCGTACATCGGCATCCCCTACGCGCTGTGGAACTCCGACTGGACCTCCACCTTCCTCGGCCTGATCCTGTTCAGCGCCGTCTTCATCAACACCTACATCGGTCGCAGGGCGCGGGGTGGTTCGAAATGAGCACGGCAGCGCTCGAACTCGTCAATGTCGGCAAGCAGTTCGGCAGCGTCATCGCCCTGCGCGAGATGACGGTCAAGGTCGATCCCGGTGCCATCACCTGCATCCTCGGTGACAACGGTGCCGGCAAGTCGACCCTCATCAAGATCCTCTCCGGCGTGCACAAGCCGTCGTCGGGCCGGTTCCTGATGGAAGGGCAGGAGGTCGACTTCAGCTCGCCACGGGATGCCATGGCCGCGGGGATCGCCACCGTGTTCCAGGACCTTGCCACCATCCCGCTCATGTCGGTGTGGCGGAACTTCTTCCTGGGCAACGAGTTGCAGAAGGGCGTCGGTCCCTTCAAGTGGCTCGACGTCAAGCGCATGAAGGCCGTCACCAAGGACCAGTTGCTGCAGATGGGCATCGACCTGCGGGACACCAACCAGCCGATCGGCACCCTGTCCGGCGGCGAGCGCCAGGCCGTCGCGATCGCGCGCGCTGTGCACTTCGGGGCCAAGGTGCTCATCCTCGACGAGCCCACATCGGCCCTGGGCGTGCGGCAGTCCGGGGTCGTGCTCAAGTACGTGCTGGCGGCGAAGGAGCGCGGTGTGTCCGTCGTGTTCATCACGCACAATCCGCATCACGCGGCGCTGGTGGGTGACCGCTTCTACCTGCTCAACCGGGGCCGGTTGGCGAACACCTACGAGCGCGAAACGCTGCACCTCGAGGAGCTCACGAAGGCCATGGCCGGTGGCGCGGAACTCGAGGCGTTGAAGCACGAGATCGGTCGCTGACACTCTCCGGCGATCGCCTGTGGACGACGAGCCCCTCACCGTGGACCGGCAGGGGCTCGTCGTCAGGCTGGGCGCTTCCAGATGTAGGGCGTCGTCGACGTCACGTGCAGGAATCCCGAGCGTTCGAGGATGGGCCGGCTGTAGTCGGTGCTGTCGCTGTGCAGGTAGCGGACTCCCTTGGAGAGCGCGGATCTGGCGCGCGCGGCGGTGAGTGCCCGGTAGATGCCCCGGCCCCGCCACGCGGGGAGGGTGGCGCCGCCCCAGATGCCGGCGAACTCGGTGCCGGGTACGAGTTGGAGCCGTCCGGTCGTGACCACGATCTCCCGGCCGGTTGACGGCTCGCGCGCGAAGGCAGCCCACAGTTCCACGACGTCGGCATGCTCGACGATCCGTGTGTACATCGACTCGTCGGTGGTGTGGGACGAGGTTCCGAAGACCTCCACCTGCGTCGCCAGCACCTGTTCGACATCAGCGCGGGTGCGCGCCTCGGGTTGGCTGCCGCCGTCGGCATCGAAGCCGATGCGCCGCAGCGACACGCCCGTCGGGAGCGGGACGACGGCTGCCAGCAGCGAGGCCTCGCCGATCATGACCGACTCGGCTTCCCCGGCCACCAAGCCCTGCGCCTGCAGACGGAGCCCGAGGTCGAGGGGCAGGTCATGGCTGCGCGTCTTCCACTCGAATTCGGGGACCTGGGTCTCCTGCGCGAAGTACGCGACCGTGCGGGCGATCAGGTCGTCCAGGCGGCCACCGTCAGCTGCGGCGTCGTAGCCGACCAGCGATCGGTAGGAGACGAAGCCGTAGGCCCCGTCGAAGACTGCACGCAGCAGTGGCCCGTCGCGCTGCACGCTGCGCGCGAACGACATCTCGCCGTCCTCGCGCAACTGGGAGTCGTAGGCGTGCAGCAACGCCGAGCGTCGGCCCGCGGCCGCCGCCCCGTCGTCCGTCGATGTCATGGGGGCAATTGTGGTGCCCTGCGCTCAGTGCGTGACGGGCTGCAGCGTCCCAGAGGTGAGTTCGCGGCGGAAGGCCTCCAGCAGTGCGCGCAAGGGGGTCGGCCCCAAGCCGAGTGCCTGCTTGGTGCGGGTGTTGTCGAGCGAGGTGTCGACGGGCACAGCCTGGGGGAAGCGCTGCTCCTCCGGTGCCTCGATCTCGTCAAGCAGATCGACGTCGAGTCCGAACACGTCGCAGACGAGCTGAGCCAGCTCCATGCGTCCGACGGCGTCGTCGCCGACGAGGTGGAAGGTGCCGATGGCCCTGCGTGCGATCGCCTGCTCCACCTCCGCACCGATCTCGGCCGCCAGCGAGGGCGTCGCCACCTCGTTCACGAAAGGGCCCCCCCACACCGCGAAGCGGTCACCGCGTTGCAGGGCCTGCACGAGCGACACCACGAAGTACCCGAACCCGACATCCTGTGAGCGGGGGCCGCTGTCCTGCAGCCGGTGCGCACCCATGACCCCGCCGATGCGGCAGATGGCGCCCGATTCCGGCGCCAGGTCACGGACGACCTGTTCGCCCATCGCCTTGAGGAACCCGTAGATGTTCACCGGGTTTCCGCAGTCGTCCTCGGGTGAGCGGTGCCGCGTGCCATCCATCACCCAGTCGGTCGAGATGTACACGACGTGTGCGCCAGTCGCCACTGCAGCCCGCGTGACCCGCTGGGTCATCCCCACGTACGCGTCATAGGCACCCGGGCGGTCATTGAGCAGCATGTGGAAGTCGTTCGATATCGCGCAGTGCACCACCGCGTCCGCGCCGACGAGCGCAGCGGCGATGCTGGCAGTCGAGGAGAAGTCGACCAGCACGTGCTGCCAGGGCAGCGCCCTCCGCGGTTCGCTGCGGACCAGCCCGACGACCTCATGGCCGCGGTCCGTGAGGACCTCCGCGATGTTGCTGCCCACGAATCCGGTCGCCCCGGTCACTGCAATTCGCATCATGCTTCGACCATATCCGCCCGTTGGTGAACAGCGCCAGACCATTCGGCGCAAATGTCAAGACATATTGACGTTATGGGTGCACGACACTAGCCTGTGGGCAGCGCACCAGGAGCCTTGCCCGGGTGTCCGCCACTCGCCGAAGCACGCGATCGGCTCGAGTCAGCGGAGACCAGGCTCGGGTTCCTGGGAGTGGAGTCGGGGCAGTGACCGCTGCCATGACTGGAAGGAACAGGGAGCAGCAATGACCGCACGTATCACGCATTGGATCGATGGGGCTGAGTGGGCCGGTGACGCGGGGCGGGCTGGTGATGTGTTTGATCCGGCGACGGGGCGGGTGTCCGGTCGGGTGGATTTCGCGTCTGCGGTGACGGTTGATGCGGCGGTGGCGGCGGCGCGGGCGGCGTTCCCTGGTTGGCGTGATACGTCGGTGACGCGTCGTACGCAGGTGTTGTTCGCGTTCCGGGAGATCCTCAATGCCCGTAAGGGTGAGGTGGCGGCGTTGATCACGGCGGAGCACGGCAAGGTGTTGTCTGATGCCTTGGGTGAGGTGACGCGTGGTCAGGAGGTCGTGGAGTTCGCGTGTGGTCTGGGGCATCTGCTGAAGGGTGGGTTCTCGGAGCAGGTGTCGACGGGGGTGGATGTGTTCTCGATCCGTCAGCCGTTGGGCGTGGTGGGGATCATCTCGCCGTTCAACTTCCCGGCGATGGTGCCGATGTGGTTCTTCCCGATTGCGATCGCGGCGGGGAACACGGTGGTGATCAAGCCCTCGGAGAAGGATCCGTCGGCGGTGATGTTGATGGCGCGCATGTGGCAGGAGGCCGGTCTTCCCGATGGCGTGTTCAACGTCGTCCATGGGGACAAGGAGGCGGTGGATGCGTTGTTGGTGCATCCGGATGTGCAGTCCATCTCCTTCGTGGGTTCCACGCCGATCGCCAAGTACATCTATGAGACGGGCACCCGGCACGGCAAGCGGGTGCAGGCGTTGGCGGGCGCGAAGAACCACATGCTGGTGCTGCCGGACGCGGATCTGGACCTGGCGGCCGACCAGGCCATCAACGCCGGGTTCGGTTCCGCTGGTGAGCGCTGCATGGCCATCTCGGTGGTGCTGGCGGTGGACACCATCGCGGATGCCTTGGTGGCGAAGATCGCCGAGCGCATGC
Source organism: Actinomycetes bacterium (assembly GCA_021784375.1). The sequence goes on from JAJXSV010000053.1 coordinate 7,291, forward strand.
CGAGGTTGCGGACCGGGGATGGCCGTCGGGGTTGTGACATGGGGCCGTTGGTGACCGGGGCGCACCGGGACAAGGTGCGCGGGTACGTCGATGCAGGCGTCGCTGCCGGCGCCACCCTGGTGGTCGATGGCCGGGACCCGGTGGTCGATGGGGAAGCGGGCGGCTTCTGGCTCGGTCCCACCCTGTTCGACCATGTGCGCACCGACATGTCCATCTACCGCGACGAGATCTTCGGCCCGGTACTGGCGGTGGTGCGGGTCCATTCCTTCCAGGAGGGCATCGACCTCATCAACCAGCACGAGTACGGCAACGGCACCGCCCTGTTCACCAACGACGGGGGCGCCGCCCGACGCTTCCAGCACGAGGTGCAGGTCGGCATGATCGGCATCAACGTGCCCATCCCCGTACCCGTCGCCTACTACTCCTTCGGTGGCTGGAAGCAGTCCCTGTTCGGCGACACCCACGCCCACGGCGTCGAAGGCGTCCACTTCTTCACCCGCGGCAAGGTCATCACCTCACGCTGGCTCGACCCCAGCCACGGTGGCATCAACCTCGGCTTCCCCACCCAGAACTGAACCCGGGACCGACATGACCATCTCACCCTTCCTCGACATGAGCGAGAGCATGCCGAGCGTGCTCTGGAACGACTCCGCCGACCTCGGCGAGCTGGCGGCCTCGATCGGCTGGGGAGCCGTCGGCGCCACCTGCAACCCGGTCATCGCCCTGACCACGCTGAAGGCCCATCCCGAGATCTGGGCGACGAACATCCGTGAGTACCAGGCGGCCAATCCGCAGGCGACCGATGACGCCATCGGCTGGGCCATGGTGAAGCGGATGTCCGTCGATGCGGCGAAGTTGCTGGAACCGGCGTTCGAGCAGTTCGGTGGGCGGAACGGTCGCCTCTCGATCCAGACCGACCCGCGGAACTTCCGCGATGCCGCGAAGCTGGCGGATCAGGCCGAGGAGTTCTCGAAGCTGGCGAAGAACATCATCGTGAAGATCCCGGTGACTGCGGCGGGTGTGCTCGCCATCGAGGAGGCGACCTATCGCGGCGTGTCGATCAACGCCACGGTGTCGTTCAGCGTGGCCCAGGCCATCGCGGTGGCGGAAGCCGTCGAGCGCGGTCTGGTGCGGCGCGAGGCCGCCGGACTGGACATCGCCAGCATGGGACCGGTCTGCACGATCATGGCGGGGCGCACGGACGACTGGATGCGCACCATGGTCGAGCGGAGCCATGTCGACGTCGATCCCGCGGTGTGTGACTGGGCCGGCGTCGCCGCCTTCAAGAAGGCCTACGCCATCTACCAGGAGCGTGGCTATCGACTGCGCCTGCTGGTCGCGGCCTTCCGCAACCACCTGCACTGGAGCGAGCTCATGGGTGGTGACGTCGTCATCTCGCCGCCCTTCGCCTGGCAGCAGAAGGCGAATGCCAGTGGTATCGACGCCGCGGACCGGCTGCACACGCCCATCGATCCCGCGATCCTGGATGGCTTGCGCCGGATCGGACCGGAGTTCGACAAGGCATACGACGAGCAGGGCATGACATATGCGGAGTTCGATTCCTACGGTGCGACCGTACGCACCCTGCGTCAGTTCCTGCAGGCGACGAGCGACCTCGAGGCCTTCGTGCGCGACGTCACGCTTCCCAACCCCGACGCCTGACGGACGTCCTCGCTGCCTGACGGTTGATCCGTCAGCGCGCGACCAGCGTCGTCTCGAAGGAGTATGAGTCGGCGCGGTACTTGTGCGACGAGGTTTCGACCACCCGGCCCGTGTCGTCGAATGCGGTGCGCTCCATGACGAGCAGCGCCGTGCCCTGCTTGACGCCGAGGAGTCGCGCCTCCGCGGCCGTTGCCGAGGCCGCACCGATGCGCTGGTTGGCAATGCGCAGGTTGATGCCGTTGTTGCGGAGCAGTTCGTAGAGTCCGGCCGTCTCCAGCTCCTCCTTGGTGGTGGTGAGCAGGGAGGCGGGCAGCCAGTTGCGCATGATCGCCAGGGGTCGGCCGTCCATCAGGCGCAGGCGCTTCAGGTTCAGCACTCGATCGCCGACAGGGATGCGCAGTTCCTCGGCGAGCTTCTCGTCGGCCGGCTTGATCGAGAGCGAGAGCACCGTCGTGGTCGGGCTGTGCTTGGCCTCTGTGAGGTCGTCGAACAGGCTGGTGAGTTCGACGGAGCGACGCATCTGCGAGTGCAGCACCTGCGTCCCGACGCCGCGCCGACGGACGAGCAGACCACGGTTCACCAGGTCCTGGATGGCCTGGCGCACGGTGGGGCGGCTGAGCCCCAACTTGGCTGCGAGCTCGACCTCGGTGTCGATGCGGTCGCCGGGCAGGACGTCGCCGTCCCGGATCATCCGCTCGAGTTCCTGCGAGAGTTGGTAGTAGAGGGGAACCGGGCTGTTCCGGTCGAGGGAGAATGCGCGCGCCATGCTCACAATCTACTCGTTTGCACCGGTTGAGAATATGACCGGACATTAAGAGGATTCATTGACACCTCCATGACGCCGGCGGCAGACTCCCGATGTGGGTGAGCCATTCGATGCCGTGTGCCTGGGCCGTGTGGGCATCGACATGTATCCACTGCAAACCGGTGTGGGGCTTGATGAAATCCAGTCCTTCGGGAAGTTCCTCGGTGGCTCGGCCACGAATGTCGCGGTGGCCGTGGCACGACTGGGCCACCGCACGTCGATCATCACCCGAACCGGGGACGACCGATTCGGCAGGTTCGTGCGCAATGAGCTCGAGCGCTTCCACGTGGATCCCAGCCATGCCGGCCCGGTTGAGGGCATGCTCACGCCGGTCACCTTCTGCGAGCTGTTCCCGCCGGACGACTTCCCCCTGTACTTCTACCAATCGGGACCGCTGCCCTACTTCCAGATCCGCGCGGACGAACTCGACCTGGCGGCCATTGCCGGCGCCGGCGTCTTCTGGAGCACCGTGACCGGGCTGTCGCGGGAGCCCAGCCGGGAGGCGCATCATGCCGCCTGGCGCGCACGCGGCCGGAAGCCCAATACGGTGCTCGACCTGGACTACCGCGAGCGCTTCTGGCGCTCCCGTGACGAGGCGCTGCGCGAGATCCGTCGTGCGTTGCCTCGCATCACCGTCGCCGTGGGCAACCTCGAGGAATGCGAACTGGCGACGGGCGAATCGAACCCGGTGGCCGCGGCACGGGCATTGCTGGACGCAGGAGTCGAACTCGCGATCGTGAAGCAGGGACCGCTGGGAGCGCTGGGGATGACCCGCGAGGACACCGTCATCGTGCCCGCGCTGCCGGTTGAGGTTGTCAATGGCCTCGGCGCAGGCGATGCCTTCGGTGGCGCCATCTGCCATGCCCTGCTCGAGGGCTGGCCCCTCGAACGCACCCTGCGCTTCGCCAGTGCCGCAGGCGCGCTGGTCGCGACGCGGCTCGAATGCGCGAATGCCATGCCCACCGTCGAGGAAGTCGAGCAGGCATTGGAAGACGTCGGACCATCCGCACGGGATCTGGGGTAGCACATGACGAATCCGAACTTCCGCCCCGCATCGCAAGGTGTCGTGGCCGACATCGATCCGGAGGGCGCCGGGTGGGGCTGGTCCGGGCTTCGGGTCGTTGACCTCGCAGCCGGTGATTCGACCACCTTCGCCTCCGATGGCACGGAGTTCATCGTGCTGCCGCTCGCTGGTTCCTGCAGCGTGCGCGTCGGTCCCGAGGTCTACGAACTGGCCGGGCGTGAGAGTGTCTTCGCGGCCACCACGGATTTCGTCTACGTGGGCTTGGGTGGCGAGGCAACCGTCACCAGTGCGGCCGGTGGTCGCTTCGCCTTCCCCTTCGCCCGTGCTCGACAGGTGCTGCCGACGCGCTACCAGTCGGCGGCGGCCGTTCCCGTCGAGTTGCGTGGTGCGGGCAACTGCTCAAGGCAGGTCAACAACTTCTGCACGCCGGCCTCCTTCGACGCTGACCGGATGATCGCCGTGGAAGTGCTCACCCCGGGCGGCAACTGGTCGTCGTACCCGCCGCACAAGCACGACGAGGAGCATGAGTACGAGACCCAACTCGAGGAGATCTACTACTACGAGGTCGCCGATGGGCCCGCCGGTGCCGGCATGGGGTACCAACGCGTGTACAGCACGGATCCGCATCGCCCCATCGACGTCATGGAGGAGGTTCGATCCGGGGACGTGGTCCTCGTGCCACACGGCTGGCATGGTCCGTCGATCGCGCCCCCCGGATACGACCTGTACTACCTCAACGTCATGGCCGGTCCGGGTGAGGAGCGGGCCTGGCGCTTCTGCGACGACCCGGCGCACGGATGGGTCCGTGGGACCTGGGACACGCAGACCGTCGACCCCCGGCTGCCCCTGTACGAAGCGAACTAAGGTTCAGACG
>JAJXSV010000464.1 GCA_021784375.1 Actinomycetes bacterium
GGTGCTGTGCAGCGCGGCGATCGTCAGGATGATCGCAAGACCTCGAACCCGCACCTAGTACCAACCGTGCCGTTGCGAATGCGCCAGCGCCAAGCAGGGGTTGCCGTAGCGGTAACTGATGTAGCGGCTGCCGATCTGCACCTGCAGCTCGGGCGTCTTCATGTACGTGGCCAGGCCGATGCCGAATTCATTGATATTGCTGACCGTGGTCTGGGGGATGCCGTAGACCTGGCCGCGACGATTGGTGGACTGGAAATTCCAGTGGCTCTCGCGATTCCACAAGGACACCAGGCATCCGAACTGCGAGCTGCCCCAGTTGTACCTGGCGACGATGTGGGCCTTGGCGTACCACTTGGCATAGGCCGGTGTGCCCCAACGGAAGAGCGAAGCAGAGCGGGTGGCGCGAATGGCGGCCTCGGTGCGCGCCGTGAAGTTGGCAACCAACTTGGCCGGTGGTCGCGAGGCCTGCAGCGCGCTCTCCAGGCTGGTGGACTGCTGTACCACGGCGGCGCGAGCTTGGACCACGGCGGCGCGCGCTTCATCTGCGGTTGCCGTGCTCGTCTCGTCAGCCCAGGCCATGGTGGGCGCGACGGCGACCGCCGCTACCGCCACCAGTGCGCTGGCCCAGGCCTTCGCATGGAAGGACGGGCTGTGGACTCGGGACATGGCGGTGAGCGTGCCAATGCTTGCCTGTGGACAGCAACCCGTCAGTAACGTGGTTTTCCCCAGATCGCCGAACGGTCCCCTTGGTTATGGGACGAACCGGACACGGCAATGTGACCCAGATCACTCTGTGGGCACCCGAGCGGCGGAGCGGCCCCTCAGATGCCGACGTCCTCCAGCATCTCCGTGACCAGGGCCGCAATGGGCGAACGTTCGCTGCGGGTGAGCGTCACGTGCGCGAAGAGCGGGTGTCCCTTGAGTTTCTCCACCACCGCCACCACGCCGTCGTGTCGACCCACGCGCAGGTTGTCGCGCTGCGCCACATCGTGCGTGAGCACCACGCGCGAGTTCTTGCCGATGCGTGAGAGCACGGTGAGCAACACATTGCGTTCCAAGGACTGCGCCTCGTCCACGATGACGAAGGCGTCGTGCAGTGAACGTCCGCGGATATGCGTGAGCGGCAGCACTTCCAGCATGCCCTGCTCCACGACCTCCTCCACCACATGACCGGAGGCCACCGAACCCAGGGTGTCGTACACGGCCTGGCCCCACGGATTCATCTTCTCGGCTTCCGAACCCGGCAGGTATCCGAGTTCCTGCCCACCGACTGCGTAGAGCGGTCGGAAGACGATGACCTTCTGGTACTGGCGCTTCTCCATCACCGCTTCCAAGCCGGCGCACAGGGCCAGTGCACTCTTGCCCGTACCGGCACGGCCACCGAGCGAGACGATCCCCACTTCGTCATCAAGCAGGATGTCGAGCGCCACTCGCTGCTCGGCGCTGCGACCGTGTATCCCGAAGGCCTCGCGATCGCCTCGCACCAGCTTCACCTGCTTGCCCGGTGTGACCCGACCGAGCACGCTCTGCCGTCCGCTGTACAGGACGAGACCGGTGTGGCAGGGAAGCTCGCGCGCCGCGTCGAGGTCGATCACGTGCTCGCTGTACAACTGGTTGATGGTTTCCGCGTCGACGTAGACCTCGTGCATCCCGGTCCAGCCCGTACTCACCACCAGTTCATGCCGGTATTCATCCGCCGTGATGCCACAGGAGGAGGCCTTGACGCGCATGGGCAGGTCCTTGCTGACCAGCACCACATCGCGGCCTTCTGCCTTGAGGTTCGCGGCCACCGCCAGGATGCGGGAATCGTTGTCGCCCAAGCGGAAACCGGCGGGCAGCACGTTCGCATCGACATGATTGAGCTCGACGCGGATGGTGCCGCCCTGATCACCGATCGGCAGTGGGGCGTCGAGGCGACCGTGCTGCATGCGCAGGTCGTCGAGGAAGCGCAGGGCCTGACGGGCGAAGTAGCCCAACTCGGGATGGGTGCGTTTGGCCTCCAGCTCGGTGAGCACGACAACGGGAAGCACCACTTCGTGTTCCTCGAAACGCGTGAGCGCGTTGGGATCGGACAACAGCACCGAGGTGTCGACGACATAGGTGCGAAGCCCGGCAGCTCTGGAACTGCTCGTGCGCTTGCGCGTGGAAGTGGAGGCTGCTGGGTTTGCGGCTGAACGCGGCATGTGTCCCTCGAGCGTCGGTGCAATCTGGGGAAGGTCGACGGTGTCGATCGGTGATTGCCTTGCACTCACGTTACGACCGGCTCCCGCCGTTCGCCTTCGACACGCCCGACCGCGTGACAGCGCGGATGTTGAACATTTGGTGACGGCCGCGCCGTCCGCTATTGGCCGTAGCGCCGTTCGCGCTTGCTGTAATCGCGCAGCGCACGCAGCAGGTCGACCTTGCGGAAATCGGGCCAGTAGGCGTCAGTGAACCAGAACTCGCTCTTCTCGCTCTGCCACATGAGGAAGCCGCCGAGACGCTGCTCGCCGCTGGTACGGATGACGAGATCGGGATCGGGCTGGCCCCGCGTGTACAGGTGCTGGGCGATGTGCTCGTCAGTGAGTTGCTCGGCCAACTCAGA
>JAJXSV010000465.1 GCA_021784375.1 Actinomycetes bacterium
TAGCCTGCCTCGATCATGACGGTTCGCTATGACGAGATCGAGTCCGCGATCAGTGCCCTGCGCGAGAGCGGTGCTGTGATCATTGTCGACGAGAATGAACGCGAGATCGAGTGTGATCTGGTGTTCGCCGCGGAGCTGGCGACGCCGGAACTCATGAACTTCATGGTGCGCAACGGCAGCGGCGTCGTGGGCGTCGCCCTACCCGGCGAAGCGCTGGACCGGCTGGCCATCCCGCCGATGACGCCCATCAACCAGCACACGCACGGCGTCGCCATGTCGGTGGCCGTGGACAGTCGCGACATCGCCGGCAACGGCGCTTCGGCTGCGGACCGCGCCATAACGGCGCGCGCCCTGGCCAATCCTCAGGCCACGCGCTCGGATTTCGTGCGTCCCGGTTACGTGTTCCCGTACCGGGCCCAGCACGGTGGCGTGCTGCGTCGCGGCGGCGGATCGGAAGCCGCCATGGATCTCGTCACCATGGCCGGCCTGCAACCTGCGGCAGTGCTCTGTGAACTGGTGAACGAGCAGGGCGCGCTTATGACGCCAGCGGAGGCACGGGATTTCGCCGATGTGCACGCCCTGCCCATGGTCTCCATCAAGCAACTCATCGCCTTCCGCATGTCCAACGAGCGTGCGGTCACACGCGTTGCGGAAGCCGAACTGCCTACTGATTTCGGGCCCTTCCACATGATCGGCTTCAGCTCGCTCGTCGACGGCAGCGAGCACGTGGCGCTGGTCGCCGGGGATATCAGTGATGGTGAGGACGTGCTGGTGCGGGTCCATGCCGAATGCCTGCTCGGTGACGTCGTGGACTCGCAGCGCTGCCAGTGTGCCGAGCACCTGCATGAGTCGATGCGTCGCATCCAGGCGGAGGGGCGTGGCGCGCTTGTCTATGTGCGATCGCAACCAGCCCAGGGCTCAGGGCTGCTGGCCCGGCTGGCCGCCTACCAGTCCGGACAGGACATGGAATCGCATATGCCGCCGACCGATCCCAAGAACTACGGCACCGGCTCTCAGATCCTCAAGGATCTGGGGATCCGCTCCATGCGCCTGCTCACGGCCACCCCGTCACGACAGTTGAAGCTTGAGGAATTCGGCCTGGTGGTGAACGGGCTGGTCGCGCTCTGAGGCTGGCTGTCCGAGGTTCTCGGTAGGTTCATCACCGTCGTCCTGCCGACATGAAGTGAGGGGAACGTGCGGCTGCTCCACACCTCGGACTGGCATCTGGGCCGGCATTTTCACGGCTTCGACCTCATTGACGCCCAGCGCCGCTTCATCGAGCACCTGGTGGAGGTGGTGCGGGCCGAGCGCATCGACGCCGTGCTTGTGGCCGGCGATATCTACGACCGCGCCATCCCCTCACTCGATGCGGTCGAGGTCTTCGAGCACGGCCTGGCCGAGTTGTCCCGGCTCACGCAGGTGGTCATCAGCAGCGGCAATCACGACAGCCAGCGCAGGCTGGGCTTCGGGGGCGCACTCATGGAGCGGGCGGGCGTGCATTTCCGCACCCATCTCGGTGACATCACGCGCCCGGTGCTCATCGACAACGGCCGCATGCGAACCAGCATCTACGCCATACCCTTCCTCGAGCCCTACACCACGGCGGCCCACCTGGGCGATGACGGTGTCGCTCCGGTAAGGCGCACACATGAAGGTGTGCTGGCTGCTGCCATGGCCCGCATCGCCGAGCATCGTGCCCTGCACAGTGCTGACCGCGCGCTTGTCATGTCGCATGCCTGGTTCAACGGGGGTGAGAGCAGCGACTCCGAAATCGACCTCAGCATGGGCGGTATCGGCAGGGCCAGTACCAGTCTGCTTGAAGCCTTCGATTACGCCGCACTCGGTCACCTGCACAAGCCACAGGCCCTTGCCGACCATGTTCGCTACAGCGGCTCACCGTTGCACTACTCGTTCTCGGAGCTGGGCAGCAGCAAGCAGTCGCTCATCGTTGACCTGTCGTCCGCGCAGCCGCAGATAACGGCGGTCCCGGTTCCCGTGGATCGTGAGATCCACGAGCTTCGGGATTCGCTGGAGGCGCTGCTTACCGCACCGGTCTACGAGCCCTACCGTCACGCTTTCCTGCGCATCCATCTCACCGACCTGCCGGTGCCCGAACAGGCCGCCAACCTTCTGCGCCAACGCTTTCCCTACCTTGCCGATCTGCGTGTCACCGCATTGCCGGTCGGGGTGGGGCTGGAGGTCGAGCAGCTGCGCACCCTCTCCACGCTCGACATCTGCAACCTCTTCCTGGGTGAAGTGCGTGGAGCGCAAGCCGACGTCTGGGAGCAGCGCCGGCTGGAGCAGGCCATCGCCTACGGACGCGGCATCACGGACGCCGCCGCTGATGACGATGCCGCTTGCGAGGACGATGACCTTGACGTGGCGGAGGTGCCGGAATGAGGCTGCATTCACTGGAGCTTTCGGGCTTCCTCGCCTATGGCGGTCAGGATCGCGTCGACTTCGACAGCCTCTCCGACGCCGGCTTCTTCCTCATCCACGGCGAAACCGGCTCGGGCAAGACTGCCTTGCTTGATGCCATCGCCTTCGCCCTCTACGGACAGTTGCCGGGCGCCCGCAAGGGC
>JAJXSV010000466.1 GCA_021784375.1 Actinomycetes bacterium
CTAAACTTCCGGGGTTGCCTCCGGGCAGCACGCGCGAGTGGCGGAATAGGCAGACGCGCTGGCTTCAGGTGCCAGTACTCGCAAGGGTGTAGGGGTTCAACTCCCCTCTCGCGCACAGTTCAAGGCGTCCGTGAGGACGCCTTTACTTTTTCCCTGTGGCTTCGCAACACCGGCGCCCGGGCCGGCGCCCGGGGGCAGGTCAATGCATCAGCACCAACTTGCCGGTGGTCTGGCGTGACTCCAGTGCGGTGAAGGCTGCTGCGATGTCGGTCAGTGCGTAACGCGTCGGCGCCTCGACCTGCAGGGCACCCTCGCCGAGCCAGCGGAACAACTCCGCACAACGCGCACGCAGTTCCTCTGCGGTGCGGGCGTAGTGGACGACGGTCGGACGCGTGACGTACAGCGAGCCGGCATGCGTGAGCCGCATGACATCCATGGGCGGGACAGGTCCGCTGGCATTGCCGAACAGGACGAGGGTCCCACGGATGCGCAGCGCAGCCAGGTCGCCATCCACGGTGGCCGCGCCCACACCGTCATAGACAACGTGAACGCCCTCGCCTTTGGTGAGCGCACGGACTGCATCGGCAAACCCCTCATAGGGCAATGCATGATCAGCTCCGGCCGCCAAGGCCAGGGCTCGCTTGTGTTCGGTGGAGGCGGTGGCAATGACGCGGCCACCGCGGAGTTTGATGATCTGGGTGAGCAGCTGGCCCACGCCGCCAGCAGCGGCATGCACCAGGGCCACGTCACCGGGCTTGATGGGGAAGGTGTCCGTGGCCAGATAGTGGGAAGTCACGCCATGCATGAGCAAGGCCACGGCGGTCACGTCGTCGACGTCGTCCGGCAGCGGCACAACCTTGTGTGCGGGAACTGCCAAGCTGTCACTGAAGCTGCCCTGCACATCCGTTGGCCAACCGACGCGCTGCCCGACGACCAGGTCGGTGACGCCGGCACCCACCGCCGTCACCACTCCCGCACCCTCGACCCCTGCCGGAAAGGGCAGGGCCTGGGCGTACACACCGTTGCGGTGATAGACATCGAGGAAATTCACGCCGGATACGGCGATGTCGACCACGATCTCACCCGGACCGGCAATCGGTGATTCGGCTTCGACGATGGTGAACACCTCGGGACCGCCGAGTTCATTGACCATGACTGCGCGCATGAGGACAAGGGTATTCGCCGCGCAACAGCGAAGGGCCGCGAGCCTTGTGCTCGCGACCCTTCGTCGAGGATGCAGATCGGTCAGGCCTGGGGCGTGACGGCGCCGACCGTGCCATGCATCGAGAACTGGCCCCCGCGCGGGCCATGGCCGCGGTGTTCGCCCCGCTCACCCATGCGGCCCCTGCCACGGTCACCGTCGGGACCCATTCCCTTGGGCGCGAAGGCAGCCAGCGCCGCATTGACCGCGTCGGCCTGGGCCTGGGTCAGCGTGCCGGCGGTAACCAACTGGGCCACGGCCGCTTTGGAGATGGCCGCGCGGTCGATGGGATTGGCGTCAAGCCAGGTGCGCAGCGCCGTGCGCTGGGCAACTGTCCAGGTGGCCAGGTTCGCATGCTCACGCATGGCCATGGGTGCTCGACCCGTCGAAGGCGTCGGGTTCGACGGCAGCGCGGCGATCGCCGCATCGGCGAGGGCCTGGGTGATCGTGTTGTTGGCGACCAGCGCCGCAAGTGCCGCCTTGAAGTTGGCGAGTTCCGCGGCCTGCATGGCGGTGTGGGTGGCCGTCTCCACCGCGTCACCGTTGGCCTGGGTGATGGTGCCGGCGGCGACGAGCGCGGCCAGGGGACCGACGTGCTGCCTGAGCGAGCCATTGATGTGGCGCGAGTGACTGGTGGCCTTGGCCTTTACCGACGTGTTGGAGGCGAAGGCGGGAGTGGTGGTGGCAGCGAGTGCTGCGATGACGAGGCCGCTGGCCGCAATCTTGGTACGAGTGTTCATTGGTTCACCGTTCCTTTCGGTTGTTCCGAACGGTGCCATGCCAACATCTGGGGAGCTGGCAAGGGATTTCCATGGTTCGTCCAGCAATTGCAAGGAACTCAACAGGACCTGTGAATCCATTGTGAGGCCAGCGCGCTCTCGTCCCACGAAGATCCAAGCGACGCCGCGTCGAGACCGTCAATCCGGAACCTGTCAGGCTTCAGCACATGGCCCAGTACATCGAAGATCTCTCCTCACTCATCACCGTCAATCCGCAGGCCACCGTGTCGCGCACGGTGATGACCAACGAAGGCGCACGCATCGTCCTCTTCTCCTTCGACACCAACGAGGAATTGTCCGAGCACACCGCTGCCATGCCGGTGCTCATCACGGTGCTGGACGGTGCCCTGGAGATCACGGCAAGCGGTGAGACGCACACCCTGCGGGCGGGAGGCGTCATCACCATGGCCACACGTGAGCCGCACACCGTGCTCGCATTGGAGCCGACGCGCATGATGCTGGCCATGCTGGATCCGCGGGCCAAGGCTCCGGCCGCCTGAAGGCATAGATCGCGGCGATTACGCTCGGTCGCGACTGAGGGGGTCATCGGTGCGCCGTTTTCAAGGGATCTTCATCGTTGTCGTGGTGATGATGCCGGCG
>JAJXSV010000467.1 GCA_021784375.1 Actinomycetes bacterium
GTGGCCAGCGGCCACCAACGTCAGTAACACGCTCGTGAGTTCACGGTACGGCGATCGCGCGTCCCGCATGGCGGTATCGAGCACGACCAGGCCGCTGCGATGGGACGACAACACACGCTCGCCCGCCTCCAGATCGGCAACGGCACAGAACTGCAGCAGGGTCGGAAGGAAATCGGGCAGCTCATCCTCGGAAGGGACCCAGCCCCGCGAGCGGTAGAGCTTCTTGAACTCCACGATGGCCATGCCCCGACGACGGGTATCGCCATTGAGGTAGTAGGACAGATACAGGCAGGCACGACGTTTGCGATCGAAGAGCTCCACATAGTGACATTGCGCGTCCAGCAGCGGGCTTCGCTCCAGCCAGGCCGAGAAGACGCCCAGCCGCTGCTGCGCATGCCCTTCGAGCGAAGCCGCCAACTCACGCACCTGGGGCAGTACGGAACACGTCACCTCATCCGGATACTGCAACAGCAGCGCGAGTGCTGCATACAGACGACGCCGCTGATCGTGGTTCACCATGTCACAACTCCCGCTCGAGATCGACCAGCTTGTCGGCACGGGCGCGTTCCTTGGTGAGATGGAAACTCTCGATGGCGACCGGCGTCACCCGCGTCTCCCCCACCATCGAAACCGGTCCGCCCGGCATCTCCTCGAAGTCCACGGAGCAGCCGGGCAGCGACTCGTCGAGACGAGCCGCAATCTCCTTGTGCGCCGTCGGGATGACATAGCGATCCTCGTACTTGGCCACTGCCAGCAGGCGGTACATCTCGTACAGGCTTTCACCGTCCATGCCCACCGATTCGGGGATGGACTCATCGAAATCGCGACCCAGGTTGTAGTCACGCATGTACGAACGCATAGCCGCCAACTTGGCCAGCACGTCCCGGATGACGTTCGTGTCACCGGCGGTCATCAGATTGGCCAGGTAGCCCAAGGGGATGCGCAGTGTGTCGATGGCGCCGAACATGTTCCTGTGGTCCTCGGCGTCGTGGCCACTGCGGCTCAGGGCATCAACGATGGGTGACAGCGGTGGGATGTACCAGACCATGGGCATGGTGCGGTACTCCGGATGCAGCGGCAGCGCGACCTTGTACTCCTTGGCCAACTTGTAGACCGGTGACTTCCGGGCCGCCTCAATCCAGTCCTCGGCGATCCCATCGCGACGGGCCTGCTCGATGATGGCGGGATCGTTGGGATCGAGCAGCACGCTGAGTTGGGCCTCGTAGAGGTCCTGCTCATTCGAAACCGAGGCGGCCTCCAGCACACGGTCCGCGTCGTAGAGGAAGAGGCCGATGTAGCGCAGGCGTCCAACGCAGGTCTCAGCGCACACAGTGGGCTGGCCAGCCTCCAGCCGCGGGTAGCAGAGCGTGCATTTCTCGGCCTTGCCGCTGCGATGGTTGAAGTAGACCTTCTTGTAGGGGCAACCCGAGACGCACATGCGCCAACCGCGACAGGCGTCCTGATCCACCAGCACGATGCCGTCCTCGCTGCGCTTGTACATGGCACCGGACGGACAGGAGGCGACGCAAGAGGGGTTGAGGCAGTGTTCGCAGATGCGTGGCAGGTAGAACATGAAGGCGCTCTGGAACTCGAAGGAGACCTGGTCCTCGATGCCCTTGAGCATGGGATCCTTGGGAGCGGTCTCCGGAGCGCCACCGAGGTCGTCGTCCCAGTTGGCGCTCCACTGGATCTTCATATCCTTGCCCGTGATCATCGACTTGGGTCGCGCCACGGGAACGGTGTCGATCACCGGCGAGTTGATGAGGTTGTCGTAGTCGTAGGTCCACGGCTCGTAGTAGTCATCGAGGCCCGGCAGACGTGGATTGCTGAAGATCTGCGCCAGCTTCTTGAGGCGACCGCCGGCGCGCAGTTTGAGTTTGCCGTTGCGCCCGCGTACCCAGCCTCCCTCCCACTTCTCCTGATCCTCGTAGCCACGCGGGTAACCGACACCAGGACGCGTCTCCACGTTGTTGAACCAGACGTACTCGACGCCACGCCGATTGGTCCACGTCTGCTTGCAGGTGACCGAGCAGGTGTGGCAACCGATGCACTTGTCGAGGTTCATCACCATTCCGACCTGAGCCATCACGCGCATCAGTACGTCACCTCCTGCGAGCGACGACGGATCACGGTGACCTCATCGCGTTGGTTGCCCGTGGGGCCGTAGTAGTTGAATCCGTACGAGAGTTGCGCGTACCCGCCGATGAGGTGGGACGGCTTGAGCAGGAGACGTGTCAGCGAGTTGTGAATGCCGCCACGCTTGCCCGTGGCCTCGACGCGTGGCACATCCACCGTGCGGTCCTTGGCGTGATACATGTAGACGGTTCCTTCGGGCATGCGATGCGAGACGACTGCTCGTGCCACGACGATGCCGTTGCGGTTCACCGCCTCGATCCAGTCGTTGTCCTTCACGCCGATCTTCTCGGCGTCCTCCTTGGACATCCAGATGTCAGGGCCGCCGCGCGACAGTGCGAGCATGAACAAGTTGTCCTGGTATTCGGAGTGGATGGACCACTTCGAGTGCGGGGTGAGGTAACGCACCGCAACACCTGCCTCGGTCACATCGCCGATCTGCG
>JAJXSV010000468.1 GCA_021784375.1 Actinomycetes bacterium
GCCATAAGGAACACCGGCACGATCATGAGCAAGGCCATGGTGCGCCGGTCATGACGCAACTGCTTGAGCACGCGTTCGGCGGTGGCTGCGGTGCGGTTCATGCGGCGGCCCCGTCGATCAGTGCCAAGAAGGCCTGCTCAACATTGGTGGTGCCGGTGCGGGTGAGCAGTGCGGAAATCTCTTCATTGGCAAGCAGTTTTCCGTCGCGGAGGAGCAGCAGGGTGTCACAGCGCTCGGCCTCATCCATAACGTGGCTGGATACGAGCACCGTGTTGCCGGCGTCGGCGAGACGACGGAAAAGCGTCCACAGGTCACGACGGAGGACGGGGTCGAGGCCCACCGTTGGCTCGTCGAGCACCAGCACCGAGGGCTGACCAAGAAGCGCGATGGCGAGCGAGCAACGCGAGCGCTCGCCGCCCGAGAGCGAGGAAACGCGAGCCGTGGCACGGTGATTGAGTTCGACGGTGTCGATGGTGATAGGGATGCGAGTGTCGTCGACCCCGAGCACTTGCGCGAAGTATTCGAGGTTCTCACGCACCGTTAGGTCGCCGTAGACGGAGGGGGACTGGGTGAGATAGCCGACCCTGTGGCGGAGGGCGGGGCTGCCGGCGGGCTGGCCCAAAACCGTCACCTCGCCGGAGACGATGCGCTGCACGCCGACGATGGAGCGCATGAGCGTGGTCTTGCCGCCGCCACTGGGGCCGACCAGGCCGGTGAGCCGGCCCGGTTCGACATCGACATTGAAATCGGCAAGGACCACATTGGGGCCCCGCTCCACGGTGAGCTTCCGAACGCTGATGGACGCCATCGGGCATTCCCTTCGCAGGCTGTGTCGAGCGTAGCAACCAAGGCGGGCTGCGACAGGGAACGAGGGCCGGGTATCGGGCTGGGAGGCCCAATACGTCCATTCCGGCTGTCAGCGCCCACCCGTTCGCGATGGGTCAGCATCCGCGGTTCTCGGCCGCCACGCTTCCTGCGGACTCTCCCGCGCCAGGCCCCGGCTGCACATGAAGGGAATGTCGCAAAGGTGCGCGTGGCCAAGGCAACTGCTTCACTGCGCCCCGTGACAATCGACCAGACCGCTTCGGCCGCGCGCGTCGCCGCTGACAGCCGCAAGGAACACACCTACTACGCCACCGTGGTCGCGGTCTTCTGCGTCCTCTTGCTCATCTCGAATATCGGGGCGGTGAAGCTCATCCAGATCGGTCCGCTCGTCTTCGACGGTGGTGCCATCCTCTTCCCGATGACGTATATCGTCGACGACATCCTGGCCGAGATCTACGGCTTCAAGAACTCCCGCCGCGCCATCTACACCGCCATGTTCCTGCAGCTGGTGGCTGCGCTCGCGTTCTGGATTGTCACCGAATTGCCTTCCGCGCCCGGCGGCATCTCCGCCGACACCTACTCGCAGGTGGTCGGCTTCGTGCCGCGCATCGTCGGTGCCAGCTTGACCGCGTTCATCTGTGGCGAACTTCTGAATTCGCTGGTCCTCATCAAGATCAAGCAGCGCACCAAGGAACCGAGGCTGTGGCTGCGACTCGTCTCTTCCACCGCGGTCGGGGAACTCACTGACACCTTCATCTTCTGCACCGTGGCCTTCTTCGGTGTCATCACCGGCGCTGAATTCGCGAATTACGTTTTCACGGGATACGTGTACAAGGTCGGTGTGGAAATCATCATGCTTCCCATCACCTATCGCGTGATCGCCTGGCTCAAGCGCCACGAGCCGACGTACGTGCCCTGGGTGTAGATCCAGACATGATGGAGGGGGCCGACGCGGGATGCGCGGTCCCCTCCATCATTGCTGCCTAGATCACCCAGGCTTCTGCACGTCGGTTGAAGGCGCGGCCGGATGCCGTGCTGTTCGACTTCGCAGGATTGCTCTTGCCCATCGCGTGCTTCGCGAACAACACGTTCACGAAGTTGCGTAAGTAGTTTTCAACCGACACTGCACGCTTCATCGAGATGCGCGCTGCAGCAGACGTCGAGCCCTGGTTGTCGTTGTAGGCGTAGATGATCACCTTGCCGAAACCCGCGGCCTTCAACTGCGCAACCAGGTGGCTGAGATAGACCTGCTGATTGGCGTTGAGCGCGAACCCCCCTGCCGGGAAGTGCAGCATGAGCACGCGCACCGGCGTGGTCGAGCTGTAGTTCAACGTGGTCGGAGCGGAACGCAGGCTGCCCAGAACGGCGACCGCTTGGACGGTCGACGCCGGCCCCAGCAGCATGGAGATGTTGCAGGTGACGGCAGAGGTGCGGCAGACCAATGCGCCGTTCACGCGGATCTCATACGCGGTGGCATTGGACGAGGCCAACCACTGGATGTGGGTGTGCCAGGCATTCAACGGTGCGTACGCGCCGCTGGGCACTGCCGCCGGAGTGACCGGAGGAGGCACCACGACCACCGCGAAGTCGGCGATGCAGTTCACTGCCGCAGTCACCTTCAAGGTGAGCGGGTTGGTGGTGCCTGAGCAGGTGCCGGTCCAGCCACTGAAGCTGTAGCCGGATGCCGCCGTTGCCGTCAGTGTCAGGTTCTCGCCGTAATTGACGCTGCGAGTTCCAGCTGGGCTCACCG
>JAJXSV010000054.1 GCA_021784375.1 Actinomycetes bacterium
CCCCGGCCATCAACGACTTCACCGTCATGGTGGACAAGACCTCGCACATGTTCATCACCGGCCCCGACGTCATCAAGACGGTGACCGGCGAGGACGTCGGCTTCGAGCAGCTCGGGGGCGCACGCACACACAACACGGTCTCCGGTGCGGCGCACTACATGGGGCATGACGAGCAGGAGGCCATCGACTACGTCAAGGCGCTGCTCTAGTCCCTTCCCGACAACAACATGGATGAGCCGCCCGCCTTCCCCTGGGAGGCCGACGTCACGATCAGCGACGAGGACCTGGAACTCGACACGCTCATCCCCGATTCATCGAATCAGCCCTACGACATGCATGCCGTGATCGAGCACGTCGTCGACGACGAGTACTTCCTCGAGGTGCAGCCGCTGTTCGCCCCCAACATCATCACCGGCTTCGGCCGCGTCGAGGGGCGTTCCGTCGGCATCATCGCCAACCAGCCCATGCAGCTGGCGGGCACGCTCGACATCGACTCCAGCGAGAAGGCGGCGCGCTTCATCCGCACCTGCGATGCCTTCAACATCCCCGTGGTGTCATTCGTGGACGTGCCCGGCTTCCTGCCCGGCACCGAGCAGGAATGGGGGGGCATCATCCGTCGCGGCGCCAAGCTCATCTACGCCTACGCGGAGGCCACCGTCCCCCTCGTCACCGTGATCACCCGCAAGGCCTACGGCGGCGCCTACATCGTCATGGGTTCCAAGCACCTGGGCGCGGATGTGAACCTGGCCTGGCCCAGCGCCCAGATCGCCGTCATGGGGGCACAGGGTGCGGTCAACATCCTGTACCGCAAGGAACTCGCGGCGAGCAGCGACGTCGACGCCGAGCGCGCGCGGCTCATCGATGACTACGAGCAGCGACTCGGCAACCCCTACCCCGCGGCCGAGTCGGGTCACGTGGATCGCGTGATCTTCCCCCACGAGACGCGCAAGAACGTGGTGCTGGCCTTGCGTGCACTGCGCAACAAGCGGGCGACGCTGCCCCCGAAGAAGCACGGGAACATCCCGCTGTGACGGGCTTCGTGGTCCGGCATGGGAATCCCACGCCCGAGGAACTCGGGGTCGTCGTGGCGGTGTTGAGCGCGGCCGTCGCGTCGCAGGTGGATCGCACAGCGTCCACGCACACCCCGCTGCGCTTCTGGTCCTCCTCGACGCAGTTGGCACGCCCGGCGTTGGTCCGCCCAGGACGCGGCTCCTGGTCGATCGCCAGCAGGCTGCGCTGATGCAGTTCGTGCTGGCATCCGCCTCGCCGGCGCGGTCGCGGCTCCTCACAGACGCAGGCGTGGCGCACCACGTCCGCGTGAGCAACGTCGACGAGGCCGCCCTGGTGCTGGCGGCGGGCTGGGTCGACGCGCACGCTGTGGCCGGTGGCCTGGCCACAGCCAAGGCCCGTGACGTGGCCGCCGGGCTGGGCAGCGGCTGCCTGGTGCTGGGTTGCGACTCGGTGTTCGACATCGGGGGCGAGATCCACGGCAAGCCGGCGGACGCCCGGCAGGCCCGAGAGCGCTGGGAGCGCATGCGCGGACGCGACGGCATCCTGTTCACGGGGCACCACGCCGTCGACACGACAAGCGGCCGCGAGGTCTCCCGGGTGGTGGCCTCCACCGTCTACTTCGCGGATC
The DNA here is from genome assembly GCA_021784375.1 of Actinomycetes bacterium. Next base: position 1,640 of record JAJXSV010000054.1, read on the forward strand.
CCACGGACGACGAGATCGAGGCCTACATCGCCACCGGGGAGCCGCTCAAGGTCGCCGGTGGGGTCACGATCGACGGGCTGGGCGCCCCCTTCATCGAACGCATCGATGGCGACCACTCCAACGTGATGGGGCTCTCCATCCCCTCGCTGCGACTCATGCTCATGGAGATCGGCATCCCGTGGCCGACGCTCTGGTCGCTTACTGACGGGTCGCTGGTCGCGTCCATAGACTCACGCCAACCGGGGAGGTCCTGATGACGCAAGCGTTGCGCAAGGTGCTCATCGCCAATCGCGGGGAGATCGCGGTGCGAGTGGCGCGTGCCTGTCGAGATGCCGGGCTGGCGAGTGTCGCCGTCTACGCGGATCCCGATCGCGACGCCCTGCATGTGAAGGTCGCGGACGAGGCCTTCGCCCTGGGCGGGGCCACTGCTGCGGAGTCGTACCTGGTCATCGGGAAGCTCATCGACGCGGCCCGCCGCAGTGGAGCCGACGCCGTGCACCCGGGCTACGGGTTCCTCTCCGAGAACGCGGACTTCGCCCAGGCCGTCATCGATGCCGGGCTCACCTGGATCGGACCCCCGCCACACGCCATCCGCGGTCTCGGCGACAAGGTCTCAGCTCGGCACATCGCGGCCCGCGCCGGTGCACCCCAGGTCCCCGGCACCAAGGATCCGGTGGCCAACGCCGACGAGGTCGTGGCCTTCGCGCGCGAGTTCGGCCTGCCCATCGCCATCAAGGCGGCCTTCGGGGGCGGCGGGCGCGGCCTCAAGGTGGCACGCTCGCTGGAGGAGATCCCCGAGCTCTTCGACTCCGCGGTCCGCGAGGCCATCGCCGCCTTCGGACGCGGTGAGTGCTTCGTCGAGCGCTACCTCGACCGCCCGCGGCACGTCGAGACCCAATGCCTCGCCGACGAGCATGGCAACGTCGTCGTCGTGTCCACGCGCGACTGCTCGTTGCAGCGCCGACACCAGAAGTTGGTGGAGGAGGCGCCTGCGCCTTACCTGACACCGGCCCAGGTGGATGAGCTCTACGCGTCCTCGAAGGCCATCCTGCGGGAGGCGGGCTACGTGGGTGCGGGCACCTGCGAGTTCCTCGTCGGCACCGACGGCACCATCTCCTTCCTCGAGGTGAACACCCGCCTGCAGGTCGAGCACCCGGTGTCCGAGGAGGTCACCGGCATCGACCTGGTGCGCGAGCAGTTCCGCATCGCCTCCGGTGAGGCCCTCGGCTACGACGACCCCCCGGTGCGCGGGCACTCGCTGGAGTTCCGCATCAACGGCGAGGATCCCGGGCGCTCCTTCCTGCCGGCACCGGGCGCCCTCACCACCTGGGTGCCGCCCATGGGACCGGGTGTGCGAGTGGACACCGGCTTCGTGCAGGGTGACGTCATCGGCGGCAACTTCGACTCCCTGCTCGCCAAGCTCATCATCACCGGGCGTGATCGCCGGCAGGCCCTCGAGCGGGCCCGCCGCGCCCTCGCCGAGTTCCAGGTCGACGGCATCGCCACCGCGCTCACCTTCCATCGCGCCGTCGTGGAGGAGGCGGACTTCGTGGCCGCCGACGGCGACTTCAAGGTGCACACGCGCTGGATCGAGACGGAGTTCAACAACACCATCCCCGCCTACTCGGGCACTTCAGCCGCGGACCTGGCCGCCGCACCCGTTCGCGACACCGTGGTGGTCGAGGTGGGCGGCAAGCGGGTCGAGGTGACACTGCCCGTCGGGTTCGCCAGCGCTCCGGCGGCACCCAACCGTTCCGCCGCACCGGTGAAGAAGACCCGGAAGGCGACGACCACGGTCAGCGGCGATGCCGTCACTGCACCCATGCAGGGAACGGTGGTCAAAGTCGCCGTGGCCGAGGGCCAGTCGGTGGAGGCCGGCGAACTCATCGTGGTCGTCGAGGCCATGAAGATGGAGCAGCCACTCACCGCACACAAGGCCGGGGTCGTCACCGCGCTGCGCGCAGAGGTGGGAGCCACGCTCACCACCGGCGACATCATCTGCGAACTCAAGTAGACGCACCTCGCCCGTCCTCGCCGCGCGCGGTGCTCCATCCTGCGTGACCTGTCGTCGCGTTCGCGACTCGCGTACACCTAGGCGCGGTCGCGGCCCTGCGGTCGCTCGTCGCCCTGCCGCCGCCTCACCGCCTCGCGGAGCAGTACCTCGACCTCTGCGTTGACGCTACGCAGGTCCGAGGCCGCGAGTCGTTCGATCTCGGCCCACAGTTGCGGATCGATGCGCAGCGGGAACTGCTTGCGGCTCAAGTTGCTCCTCGTCGACTACGCGTACAGCGTCCCGGTGTTGACGATGGGCGTCACTTCGCCCTCGCCACACAGCACCACCATGAGGTTGCTCACCATGGCGGCCTTGCGCTCGTCATCGAGGTCGACGACCTGCGCCGCCGCCAGTTCATGCAGGGCCATCTCCACCATGCTCACCGCGCCCACCACGATCTTGCGGCGGGCCGCGATGACCGCCTCTGCCTGTTGACGCCGCAGCATGGCCTGGGCGATCTCGGGCGCATAGGCGAGGTGCGTGAGCCGGGCGTCATCGACGACGACCCCCGCGACGGCCAGCCTCGCCCCCAGGTCCTTGCGCAGGGCCGTGGAGACCTCGTCTGGATTGCTGCGCAGGGTGACCTCGCCGCTGTTCTCGTCGTCACCATGGTCATAGGCATAGGCCGTGGCGACGTGGCGCAGCGCCGTCTCGGCCTGGGTCGACACATAGGTCTCGAAGTCCTCGACGTCGAAGGTCGCCTGGGCCGTGTCCTCGACATGCCACACGATCATGGCCGCGATCTCGATGGGGTTGCCGCGGCGGTCGTTCACCTTGAGCCGGTCACCGAGCAGCGTGCGTGCACGGAGGGACACCTTGTAGCGGTTCTTGGCCGAGCTGAGGAAGGGATTGGCCCACTTGAACCCACCGGCCCGCACGGTGCCCGCATAACTGCCGAACAGTACGAGCACGCGGGCCTCATTGGGCTGGAGGGTGAAGTAGCCGGGAGCGGTCAGGATGCCGAGCAGGGCAAGCAGGACCCCCGCCCCCACGAGCCAGGGGTTGGCGCCGTTCCCCCCGCCGGTCACTCCCGCGCGGACGATGAGGGCGACAGCGCCGATGGCGAGCACGATGGTGACGGGCAGCACTGCTGCGCCGCGGGGAACCGAAGCCTGACGCTCGGTGGTCATGGGAGCCTCCCGGTCAATCTGATATCACATTGATATCACTCTCGGTCGACGGCCACAACCGTCCGCGAGGGGATCGGGCGCCGCGGCGTCACTCCAGCGGGTGCAGTTGGCGCGCCGCTTCGGCAATGGAACCGGTGAGCGACGGGTACACGGTGAAGGTGGCGGCCAGGTCATCGACGGTGAGCCGCTTGGTCACCGCGAGCGCCAGGGTCGCGATGAGTTCGCTGGCCCGGGGCGCGACCACCACGCCGCCCAGCACCACGCCCGAGCCCGGATCGCAGAACACCTTCACGAAGCCCTCGCGCACGTTCTGCATCTTCGCTCGCGCGTTCGTGTGCAGCGGCAGCAGGATGCCCTCTGCCACCACGGCTCCGGCGTCGACCTGGGCCTGGCTCACGCCGACCGTGGCAATCTCCGGGTCGGTGAAGATGTTGGCGGTCACCAAGCGCACGTCGAGCGGCGCCACCGCAGCCCCGAGGGCGTGGCGCATGGCGATACGGCCCTGCATGGCCGCGACCGACGCGAGCATGAGGACGCCCGTGCAATCGCCGGCAGCATAGACGCCTCGCACATTGGTGCGTGAGACGCGGTCGACCACGATGTGCCCGCTCGCGGAGGTGTCCACCCCCACCGCGTCCAGGCCCAGCCACTCCGTGTTGGGAAGGGAGCCCACGGCCATCAGGCAGTGTGAGCCCTCCACGGTACGGCCGTCAGCGAGGGTGACGACCACGGAATCCCCTTGGCGCACCACGGATTCCGCCCGCGCGCGCGAGACGACGGCGATACCGCGCCGCGCGGACACGGCCTCGATGACGTTGGCGGCGTCCGCATCCTGCCCGGGGAGCACGTGGTCCCGTGACGACACGAGTGTCACCTTGCTCCCGAGCCCGTGGTAAGCGCTCATGAACTCGGCACCGGTGACACCGGAGCCGACGACGATCAGGTGTGAGGGGAGCACCTCGAGGTCGTACAACTGCTTCCAGGTGAGGATGCGCTCGCCGTCGGGCAGTGCCGTCGGGAGTTCGCGCGGACGGGCGCCGGAGCTGATGAGCACGACATCAGCGGCCAGGGACTCGTCGAGCCCGCGCACACCGACCAGTCCTGCCGAGTGGAGGAATCCCTCACCACGGATGATGCGGATGCCCTCCGAGCGAAGGCGCTCACCGATGTCCGCGCTCTGGGCCTCGGCGAGTTCCCGGACGTGCGCGTTCAGGGTGCGGATGTCGACACCCACGCGCGAGTACGAGGTCTTGCGGCCATCGAACTCGAGGCCGAAGCGGGCGCCCTCGACGGCCCGGGTGAGGATGTTCGCCGCTTCGATGGCGCTCTTGCTCGGTACGACATCGGTGAGCACTGCGGCCCCACCAAGCCCGTCACGCTCCACGACGGTGACCTCCGCGCCCAGCTGGGCCGCGACCAGTGCCGCCTCGTAGCCGCCCGGTCCCCCACCGATGATCACGACCCGCGTCATCTCGCCACCTTTCGCCGTCCTCCGCGGACGACCTACCCTGCGTTCGTGGCACTGTACGCGGCGTACGGCTCGAACCTGCACCCCTCCTGGATGTCCGAGCGCGCACCGCACTCGCCACAGGTCGGCCCGGGCTGGCTGCAGGGCTGGCGGCTCACCTTCGGCGGCGAGGACCTGAGCATCCACGGCGCGCTGGCCACCATCGTCGAGCACCCGGGCTCGCAGGTGTTCGTCATGGTCTACGCCCTCACCGACCTCGACGAGCGCATGCTCAACCAGTACGAGGCCGCGGACCTCGGCATCTATCGCAAGATCCACGTGCGTGTGGCGATGCTCGACCGGGACATCACCGCTTGGCTGTACGTGCTCGACGGCTTCGAGGGCGGCGCACCCACGCGCATGTACCTGCAGGACCTGGTAGAGGCGGCCGTCGCCGCCGGCGCACCCCGTGACTACGTCGAGAACCTCCGCGCGATCCCCACGAGCGACTGAGCGTCGGTCGGACTAGGGTCGGCGTCATGCTCACCCCGTATGAACTGGCACGCACCTCGGCGGCGGCCATCGCGCGCATCACCGGCATTCGCACGCACGACGTGGCAGTGGTCCTCGGCAGTGGCTGGGGCACCGCGGTCGACGCCTTCGGCGCAACCAACAGCGAGGTCGAGTACTCGCAGATCGACGGTTTCTCCGCCACCACCGTGGTCGGTCACGCGGGCAGGCTGCGCAGCGTCAACATCGGCGGCGACCGTCACGCCCTGGTCTTCATGGGCCGGCATCACATGTACGAGGGCCTCGGCGTCGACGTGGTCACGCACTATGTGCGCACGGCCGCCGCTGCGGGCGCCAAGGCGGTCATCCTCACCAATGCCGCGGGCGGTCTGGACCCGTCATGGCACCCGGGATCGGTGGTCCTCATCGCCGACCACCTCAACCTCACGGGTCACTCACCGATCGTCGGCGCCACCTTCGTGGACCTCACGAATGCCTACTCGCCACGCCTGCGCGAACTCTGCCGGAGCATCGACCCCTCGCTCCCCGAGGGCGTCTACGCGGGCCTCCTCGGCCCGCACTACGAGACACCGGCGGAGATCCGCTACCTGCGCACCATCGGCGCGGAGCTCGTCGGCATGTCCACCGTGCTCGAGACCATCGCCGCGCGCGAGGCCGGTCTCGAGGTGCTCGGCATCTCGCTGGTGACGAACCTGGCAGCCGGCATGAGCGGCGAGTCCCTGAACCACGAAGAGGTGCTGGAAGCCGGACGCGCAGCCACCGCCCGCGTGGGTGCGCTGCTCGCTGACGTGCTGCGGAAGATGTGATGCTCGAAGACGACGTGCGCTCGCGCGTCCTGGCCTGGCGGGACGACGACCCTGACAGCAGCACGGTGGAGGCAACGGATGCGCTGCTGGCGGCCGCCGATGGCGGAGACGTCGATGCGGAAGCCCGCCTGCGCAGCGCCTTCGGCCCCTTCCTCAGCTTCGGCACCGCCGGGTTGCGAGGCGCCCTTGGACCGGGCCCATCGCACATGAACCGGGCGGTGGTGTCACGAGCCGCTGCCGGCATCGCCCAATACCTGTTGCAGCACAACGGTTCCAGCGCCGTGATCGGGTACGACGCCCGCCACCGCAGCCTGGACTTCGCCATCGACACCGCGGAGATCCTGACGGGCGCCGGCATCCGCGCGTTCGTCATGCCCACCGTGCTGCCCACGCCACTGCTGGCATTCGCGATCCGGGCGCTCGAGGTCGATGCCGGCATCATGGTGACGGCCTCGCACAACCCAGCGCAGGACAACGGCTACAAGGTCTACCTCGGGGACGGCAGCCAGATCATCCCGCCGACGGACGCCGAGATCGCGGAGCAGATCGCACGTGTCAGCTCCGTCGCATCGCTCCCCCGCGGCGAGGGCTTCAGCATGCTCACGCACGACATCGTCGACGCCTACGTGAATGCCGCGTCATCGCTCGTCGCACCCGACGCTCCTCGCGCCATCCGGGTCGTGTCCACCTCCATGCACGGCGTCGGCCACGAGGTGTGGATGGCGGCCATGCGCGCCGCCGGGTTCCGCGTGCCGTCGGTGGTGACCGCACAGGCCGCGCCCGATCCCGACTTCCCGACCGTGGCGTTCCCCAACCCGGAGGAGCCGGGTGCGGCGGACCTGCTGCTCGCGCATGCCGCGGCCGAGCACGCCGACATCGCCATCGCCCATGATCCGGATGCAGACCGTTGCGCCGCCGGCGTGTTCGACCCCCGCAACGGTGCCTGGAGGCTGCTCACCGGTGACGAGCTGGGCACCCTGCTCGCCTGGTGGACCATCGAGCGCACCCGTCGCTTCCGTCTGCCCGCGCCCACGGGGGTGCTCGCGGACTCCATCGTGTCCTCGACGCTGCTGCACCGGCTGGCCACCGCCGAGGGTCTGCGATCGCAGCAGACGCTCACCGGCTTCAAGTGGATCGCCCGCGTGCCCGATCTGGAGTTCGGCTACGAGGAGGCGCTGGGCTACTGCGTGGCGCCACAACTCGTGGCCGACAAGGACGGCATCAGCGCGGGTCTGCGCATCGTGGAGATGGCCGCCTCACTGAAGGCCGAGGCGCGCACCCTGCTCGATGCGCTGGACGCCATCTACGGTCGCTTCGGGCTGCATGCCACGTCGCAACTCTCGCTGCGCATCGATGACCCCGCGGCCATCCTCGCCGCCGTGGAGCGCGTGCGCACCTCACCACCGAAGACCCTGGGCGGCGAGACGGTCTCGAGTTGCGAGGACCTGAGCAACGGTGTCGACGGTCTGCCGCCCACGGAGGGCCTGCGCCTGCGCACCGCGAACAGCCAGGTCATCGTGCGGCCCAGCGGCACCGAGCCGAAGCTCAAGTGCTACCTGCAGTTCGTCACCGATCCCGACGGATCCGCCCGGGACCGGGCGGACGCCGCCATCGCACGCATGCAGCAGGAGATCCGGCACGCGCTGGGCCTGTGACTACATCGCGGCGTCGAGGACGGCCTTGATCATCTCGATGGTCGTGCTCGGGTGCAGGAGTGCGAAGCGTCCCACCACCTCGCCCTCCCACACGGTCGGGGTGGCGAAGGCGACCTGCTGCTCCAGCAGTCGGTCCTGCAGTGCCAGGTAGTCGTCCTTTCCCCAACCCGGACGTCGCCACAGCACGATGGAAAGGCCCGGCTCGCGGATGAGCTCCACGTGGGGCAGGTCGCTGATGAGCGCTGCGGTCTCCTGCGCCAGGTCGAGCACATGCTGCACGGCCGCCGCGTAGGCGTCAGTTCCGTGCACCGCGAGTGAGAACCAGAGCGGCAGGCCGCGCGCCCGTCGCGACAGGTGGTGCGCGAGGTCAGTGGGGTTCCAGTACACGGGGTGGTCCGCCTGGTGCAGCGGGTCCAGGTATGACGCGTGCTGCGTGTGCACCGAGGCGGCCTGGTCCGGATCACGGTAGAGCAGGGCCGCGCAGTCGAAGGGGGCGAACCACCACTTGTGCGGGTCCGTGATGAAGGAGTCCGCGTACTCGAGGCCGGCGAAGCGCCAGCGCTGGTCGGAGAGCAGGGCGGCGCCACCGTAGGCACCGTCGACGTGGAGCCAGAGGTTGCGGGCACGGCAAATCTCACTGATGCCCTGCAGGTCGTCGACGATGCCGGCGTTGGTGGTTCCCGAGGTCGCCACCACGGCGACCACCGGCGGTCCCTCGTAACCGTCCAGGGCGCGCTGCAGGTCCTCGCCGGTGAGCCGATGGTCGGTGGAGGGGATGACCACGGCCTCGACGTCGAGGATGCGCAGGGCGTTCGCCACCGAGGAGTGCGCGTCATCGCTGCACGCGATGCGCACCTCGCGCACGCCGAAGCGCTTGCGCCCGATCTCGCGCGCCACCGCCAGCGCTGACAGGTTGCCAGCGGAGCCACCGGACACGAAGGTCCCGCCCGCCGTCTCCGGCATGCCGGCGAGGTCGGCGATCCAGCGCAGCACCTGGTTCTCCGCGACCAGCGCTCCGGAGGCCTCGAGCCAGGAGCAACCCTGCAGCGAGGCGATGGAGACGACGGTGTCGAACAGCAGGGAGGCCTTGGTGGGCGCCGCGGGGATGAATCCGAAGAAGCGCGGGCTGTCCGTGGAGAGCACGTTGGCCGCGATGTGCTTGACGTACGCGTCGAGCACCTCGCGCGGGTCCCGGCCGTACTTGTCGATGAAGCCGTCGAGTGCGGCGATGATCGGCTCGGGCCCCGACGGGTGGTCAAGCGGCGTGTCGATGAAGCTGAGGCGCGTGCGCACGTACTCGAACACCAGGCCCGCCAGGTGCGGGTCGTACCGGTGCATGCGATCCGCGGGCCGCGTCTCGGCCACGGAGTGCATCAGCATGTACGGGTCATCGGTCATCGTCTCTCCCAAGGCTCACGGGCGCTCCACACTATCGACTCCCCTAGGCTGTGGACGTGACTCTGGTCCTCGGTATCAGTGACAGCGATTTGGCTGCGGCGACCGGTTCGGATGCGGCGCTGCGCCGCTTCCTCTACGGGCTCCCGGGCGTCGACCAGGTGGGCGCGGACGCCCGTGCGGCTGCACTCGGCACCCGCTCCATCAAGGCGCAGACCAAGCGCGAGATGATCGATCTCGCCATCTCCATGATCGACCTCACGACCCTGGAGGGCGCGGATACGCCGGGCAAGGTGCATGCGCTGTGCGTCAAGGCCGCACACCCGGACCCCACCGATGCCGCGACGCCGCACACCGCAGCGGTCTGCGTCTACGGCGACATGGTGCCGTACGCCAAGCAGGCACTGGGCGCGGATTCGCCGATCCGAATCGCGGCCGTCGCCACCGCCTTCCCGAGCGGTCGGGCCTCGCTCGATGTGAAGATCCTCGACGTGCGCGACGCCGTCGCGAACGGGGCCCACGAGATCGACATGGTGATCGACCGCGGCGCCTTCCTGTCGGGCCGCTACCTGCAGGTGTTCGAGGAGATCCAGGCCGTGAAGCAGGCCTGCGAGCACGCGCACCTCAAGGTGATCCTCGAGACCGGTGAACTGCAGACGTACGACAACGTGCGCAGGGCATCGTGGCTGGCCATGATGGCCGGCGCCGACTTCATCAAGACCTCGACGGGCAAGGTGCAGCCCGCAGCCACCGCGCCCGTGGTGCTCGTGATGCTGGAGGCCGTGCGCGATTGGCATGCCATCACCGGCAGGCACATCGGCATGAAGCCCGCCGGCGGCATCCGCAGCACCAAGGACGCACTCAGGATGCTCGTGCTGGTGAACGAGGTCACCGGTGGCGACTGGCTGACTCCGACACTCCTCC